>NZ_RXHX01000037.1:0-63320 GCF_005930655.1 Pseudomonas sp. FSL W5-0299 | reverse complement strand
GGCTGATATCGAGCATGTCGGTCATAATGTCGGTGATCTGCGTGCCGACGATGCTCACCAGCACCACGGTCAACCAGTAGATCCAAGGCGAATACGCCGTTTTACGCATTTGCAGAAACAGCGCGCCCCCCAGCAGCAGCGCCATGCCGATGCTGGTCCAGCCTGCGCCGAACCCCGCGTCCACGGCCAGGAAGTCGGCGCCGGTTTCCCCCACGGTGGTCGATAGAATCTTGATCACCCAGAAGGCCAGTGTCACTTCGGGGACTTTGTTAAGCCATCCGGCTTTAGCGGGATTCATGTGCGGGTTACCTCTCCTGAACAGCGCTGAACTTGCGCTGAGGGGAAGATACGCCCCAATACTTAGCTGGGACTGAGGATTCGCTCAATATTAAAGAGCGCGGTAAAAACATTTACCGATCTTCCGACTAAACAAGTCATCTTAAGCACCGACTGTCTGAATCGCCCCTGGTTTCGTAGACACATCCGACTGACCCCTTTTGGCTGTGGATTCAACCGGTCGATGCAAATGAGTGGTCAGTTCGAACACAAACGGCAACGCCCCTAACTCAAGTCTGAAAATTCCCGACCGCTACATTGAGCGCACCGCTGACATGCTTCAGTTCCAATGTCGACGCCTGCAGCGACAGACTCTGCCGCGAGCTTTCCTCTGCTACCTCGCGCACCTTCGTCATACTGTTGTTGACCTCATCCGCACCATACTCTGCTGTTCATCCATGGCTTCGTAGGTGCCGGCTGATTCAATCGCTCATTAAATCCAACACTCAGGGTTTCAAGCGACTACAGCCGGTGAGCCTAGGTTCCTCGCGGCTTAGCCCTAGCAGTGGCTTCCGCGATCAAGGGGTCGTCAGGCCAAAAATGCTTGGGGTACCTCCCCTTCAGGTCTTTCTTCACCTCGTCGTACGTCGACTTCCAGAAATTTGCTAAATCCTGGGTAACTTGCACAGGGCGCCGCGCTGGCGATAACAAATGGAGCTTGAGTACCTGACGTCCGTTGGCAATGCGCGGTGTGTCTGCAAGGCCAAACAACTCTTGGAGTCTCACAGCCAATACGGGAGGCCGCTCGCTGTAGTCGATTCGAACGTTCGATCCAGAAGGCACCCCAATCATCTGAGGTGCCTGTGCCTCAAGTTGCTGCGGCAACGGCCACGGCAAGAGGGTGCGCAGAATTGATGGAAGATCGATCTGCCCAAAGTGGCTGAGCCTGGTTACCTTTGTGATGTAGGGGGTAAGCCACTCCCCTAGAGACTCCAGAAGTACTTGGTCACGAAGATCTGGCCAATCACTTGTGCTCCCCTTCTCCAAATCCAGATCCCGTAGAAGCGCTACACGCGCTTGCCACTGGCGCAACTCTGGAGTCCAAGGCAAGAGTTCAATTCCCTTGCGCCGGATGTAATTGATCAACGCCTGGGCGCGAGCTTCGTCATCAAGGTTTGCCATAGGGGCAGAGGAAAGTACCAACTCCCCGACCTTCAGCTGCCGCTCCGCTCGAAGCACACCTTCTCGCTCATCCCAGTCCAGCTCATCCACCTGACGGACTTGCTCCTTTAGAACGGAGTTGAACAGCTGTTCATCGAAGTCCGCCGCCAAATAAATGCGCTCTTCACGTTGGCCTTGGCGACTACCCAGATCAGCGATCACCAACCAAGAATGCTTCATCAGCACATCGCTTTCGGTAAACATGGCTGCACGGCCGTTGGCGAGACGGTACTCAGCACCACCAGCGCGACGTTGTTGAGCGACACGGTCGGGGTATGCGAGAGCCAATAGAGCTCCCACCCACCGTGGATGTTCAGGATCTATGACCGGGTTGGCAATGGGGTGGCGCAGATAAGAACGGTATTGCTTGGCAAGCTGCCTAGCACGTTGCGCACTGCCTTGCTCGGAACGCTCGGCACGCTGCTCTCCAGAGACAATTGCAAGACGATTGTGGATATCTGCACCGGCACCACGCTGAATATCACGTTCCCCCAGTAGCGCGGCAATATCACATGCAAGCTGTCCAAGGCCCAAAGCATGACCTCGGAGAAGCAGGTGGGCTATGCGCGGATGCGCCGGCAATTCCGCCATAGCTTGTCCATGCTTTGTAAGCTTCCGATCCTCACCCAGAGCCCCCAAGCGAACGAGTAGGTCACAGGCTTGGGAATAGGCAGCTGCAGGCGGAACATCCAACCATTTCAGATCAGGAGGAAGGACACCCCATCTGGATAGTTGCAGAGCTAGTCCAGCGAGGTCAGCCTGCTGTAATTCAGGAGTACCGTAGGCTGGCAGTTGATCGTGCTGAGCCTCCGACCAAAGCCGATAACAAACACCAGGTTCAAGACGACCCGCACGTCCCGCTCGTTGAGTCGCGCTCGCTTTCGATATCCGCTGCGTGTCCAATCTGGTCATCCCGCTACGCGGGTCGAATCGAGGCACACGTTCGAGTCCCGAGTCGATAACTACTCGAACACCCTCGATAGTCACGCTGGTCTCAGCGATGTTGGTAGCCAGCACAACCTTTCGCTTCCCTGCAGGAGGTGGATCAATCGCAGCTCGTTGTGCAGTTAGCTCGAGCTCTCCATGCAAAGGACACAGCAAAACGTCTTCTCGATCTCCCAAGCGATCTTTCAGAGACTGGTGTACTCGTCGTATTTCGGCCTGCCCAGGTAGAAACACCAAGAGACTTCCACCTTGTTCCTCCAAAGCATCCAAGCATGTTGAGACTACACGCTGATCAAGATAATCGCCTGATTGATAAGGAGCTCCCCAGATCGTCGTAACCGCGTACATACGGCCTTCACTGGTGACGATAGGGGCATCGTCGAGCAATCGAGAGAGTCGCTCTCCCTCCAGCGTTGCGGACATTAGCAACACCTTAAGGGGGACATCGTCTCGCAGCATCTCGCGGCAATTGAGCGTCAGTGCCAAGGCCAAATCCGCATCAAGATTGCGAAGATGAAACTCGTCGAAGATAACCAGACCCACGCTTTCAAGTGACGGATCCTCTTGTAACCTGCGAGCAAGAATCCCTTCGGTCACGACCTCGATACGCGTTTTCGGCCCTACTTTGCTGTCCAGGCGGATGCGGTAGCCTACGGTCTCACCAACTCTTTCACCAAGCTCACTCGCCATACGTTCCGCTGCTGCACGGGCAGCGAGACGTCGTGGTTCTAGCATCACGATTGTCTGCTCTTTCAGCCATGCCTCACCAAGGAGAGCAAGGGGCACTCGCGTGGTTTTACCTGCTCCAGGAGGCGCTTGCAGAACGACCTCATTACGATCATTCAAAGCGTTCAAAAGGGCCGGTAGGGCAGCATCGATTGGCAAAGTACTCATGTGGACTCCGAACTGTAGGGAGTCAGTATAAGGTGGTCAGGGAATACGATGCATGGGTGAGCCAGCGATCATGACTTGCGCCGAAGAGTGCAGCAGGTATATGAACTAACATTTCGGGGCGGATAACATTCTCCTTGCCCCTCCCTTTCATGAACTGCGTTTCTATCTCCCAAGCCAGTAAATTTCAGCCTTGATAGTGACGACAGCGTTTTCTAGTGAACGATCCTATGGAACAAATCCCTTTCGATACTGACGATGGCAACACGATGTTCATTTGCCTCGAATGCATAGGGGATCCTATGCTCAAGGGATTCAAATCACTGCCCGAGTTCGAGGTCACCTGTACCGCGTGCAATTGCTCAACTCGGCAAGCTGTTACTCCCGCACGCATTGCGCGTTTCATACGCAAGCACCTACCGACACACTTTTCTGTCGACGCTGGGCTCTACGATGATTATGAGATGTCGCTGGCAGAGGTGGTGAGTAGGGCCATTCGATGCGACAACTTACTCGCCTGCAAAGCCATTGCGCATAAAATGGTCAGCCCCCGCGCGCATGAAGACGACTTCTACTGGAAAGGTCAGGTGTATTGCGTGAAGCGCAATCCCTTTGACGATGCAGAACATGAGCGCTGGTGGATTGTCGGTGACTGGCACGACATTGCTTATGAACTGAGCCATGAACGCCGGTTCTTCAGCGACAAGGCACGCAAGTTCTTTGAGTCACTCCTTCACGAGGCTTTGAGTGCAGAAAAACCGTGCAGCCCTGGAACACCAGCGGTTATCAAAACGCTACTTTCAGGTACCAAGCTTTATCGTGCTCGAATCGCAGCCAATCCAACTGAGGTTCAGCATTTCAAAAGCAACCCTCTGGCAGAGTTGGGTGCACCGCCACTGGATCGCGCAAAAAACAATCGGATGAGCGCCGCAGGCTTTTCATGGATGTACGTGTCACAGGACACCACTACTTGCGTTCGTGAGGTGTTACCCAATCAGGGAGACATGGTCGTGGTGGGAGAGTTTGTGTCCACTACACCGCTGAGGGTCTTTGATCTCAATGCGCTGAGTCATCGACTGAAGCATGCGCCATTAAGCTTGTTTAGCCCTGACTATGAACAGCGCAGCAACCACCGACAGCTGTTGAGGTATCTGCACGACGAGATTGCTCAGCCTATCGAACGCCCTGAAACCGGCTACGTGATGACTCAAGCCTTTGCCGAATACATTCGTTGCTACGCGCCGCATCAGTTTGATGGCATCAGTTTTCGCTCTGTGCAGCATCCCGGCGGGGTCAACTACGCGCTGTTCGCTAAAGACAATGCCGAGCGCGTGCGATCAGCTTACAGCCGTCCGGCATTCGATCTGGTGATAAGCAGCGATTCCGTGACACTGCAAATAGCAGAATGAGTCAGTGCACGGTACCGTGCAGCCTAGTTACACCCTCGGACAAAAGCCGTCGCAATTTTAAGAGTTTCGGCGATCTAGCAGCCAGCTTCAATCAAGGCCCAATTTGCAAATTGGAGAGACTGAGCCTAGTGAAAACTGTCGTTTTTGGCTTTAAATCCCACGCTCATTCAATGCCGAATTAGTCGTTCCCTTTCCGACGCACGCTGCCGCCTTCTAAGCTCAGCTGTGGAGAAATACAATTCGCGAAATGGCACTTTTAATGAGGCACGCCCATGAAGAACTGTACATAAACACAGCCCTCAAATTACTGCTCGCTAAATATGTCAGTATCAGCTAGACCTGCTAATGGCCTTTTGCTAATTTCCAAGTGAATCCAAGGCTACTGGATGAAAGCAGGCGACTGATGCCCCGCATCAGGGTACTTTCGGAGGGTAACGATCAGCATCGCCTCCTGACGAGTTTCAAAAAGGCAGGCATGCATTGATTACGACACCACTCGGTAAATATACAGGCATAACCTGGGAAGCAGAATGTCAGCTTGTGTTCAAATTCAAGCACGGAGCAGATGGATATCAGCAAGTTCCCCCGTCTCCGGGTGATTATGGCATCGAAGGCTTTACTAAGCGTACTGGTTATGCCTTTCAATGTTACTGCCCTGAAAAGCAGTACCATCAAGATGAGCTATATGAAAACCAGAGAGACAAAATCAATAAAGATCTCGGTAAACTAAAGAAAAACACCGCAGAATTGCAGAAAATTCTCGGCAACACCAAAATTTCAACTTGGTGTTTCGTCACGCCTGAAATCAACAGAAACAAATTGCTCTCTTATGCTCAGACCAAGCAAGCAGAAGTAAGGGCCTGGGATTTACCGCATTTAGACAAAAATTTCACCATCCTACTGCACGATCATGAATTCTACGTGCAGGAGTTCAACACACTGAGAATATCAGCAGGCTTACCTCCATGCCTGGGCTCGCCAACAGAATCGTTACCGAAAGTGAGCAAGACTCTTGAGCCATTTGACGAAAACCTGGCCAGAAAATGTAGTTTACGGATGCCCGGAAAACCTGCCAGACAGGTGGAAAGCTTGGTAGCTCTCACCACAAAATCTTTTCTAGATCACGATACTTACTTTCAGTCGCTGTACGACCGTTCGCCTCAGACTTATGTAAATATTGCTCGCATCGTAAACGCCTTCGAGTTAGAAGTTCAAGAATGGGGACTCACGTCAGACGCAACACCTGAGCAGCTAACAGAACTGGTAAAGACCAGACTGATGGATTTTTTGGTCACCGACCGCAATCTGAACATTGACAAGTCTACGGCAAGCGAGGTGGTGCGAAGAACCATTGCTCGTTGGCTTGCGATCTGTGAACTGGACTTCAACGAGTAAACTATGGCTCAGCTTAAATTCACAAGGCGGCCCATCCCCGTTCTTTCAGAACTTCGCCCACTATACAAAATATCACAAGCACTTCTTATACTTCATCTGTCGTGCCGTGGTGCAAAAGGCAGCCTTCCAAAAATCCACCTTTTAAACTGGGCGCTCAAGACTCCCGAACGTATAAAGGGTCTTGCAATTGGAGCAGAACACGGTCAACTGCACCTCCCCATTTGGGGTTTTGATCCGGCCATGGCAATTGCATTGAACCTTGCATTCAAGGATTCCCTGATTACACCCACAACGAACGGCTTTGAGCTCAGCCCCAAAGGAAAAGCCTACGTGAACCTGATACTCGCTGACGAAAGTGTACTCAGTGAGGAAAAAGCCGCCCTAAAATCAATCGGAAAAAAAATTACGGAAGACATGGTAGATTCCGTTTCCAAGGGATGGGAATAATTATGTACATCAAGGCGATCAAGATTGATATCCAGACAACCAGCGGCCCGTTTGGATTTTTCACTACTTTTAGTCGAAACCTTAACATTATTAGGGGCCGTAATTCCGCCGGCAAAAGTACAATTGTACATGCGATAATGTATGCTATCGGCATGGAAGAATTACTAGGCGCTCAGAATGAAAATGCGCTGACTTACGCCCTAAAAGATCACCTTGAGCACGAGAACATCAAACATGCTATCCGCTCATCCAAAGTAACAATTGAAATTGAGAACAAAGGCAAAACAATTACTGCCACTCGAAGTGTCAAAGAAGAAGGACTTAGCACAAAGCTGATACAAATACAGGAATGCTCAGGCCTGACTGAGAGACAGACCGCTCCCACTCTCTACAAGTTTCTTCATGATGGTGGCAGCGCGAAAATTGAGGAAGGCTTTTACACCTACTTCGAAAAATTCCTAGGCTTGACGCTGCCATTAGTACCTAAAACCAATGGAAAACCCGAAAAGCTTTATTTGCAGTACGTTTTTGCTGCAATGATGGTAGAGCAAAAACGTGGGTGGACTGACTACATCGCCAACCTGCCCTACTTTGGGATACGAGATGCACGGATTAAAATTGTCGACTTCCTTGTAGGCACTGACGTCTTCGAAACAGATGCAAAGCGTGACATCCTGGATCAAGAGGCAAAGTCGATCCACGAAGAATGGCAAATTTCTTATCGAACGCTTGTCACCGAAACACTAAAGCAAGGCTTACAGTTCTCCAATATTTCAAAAAACCCAAATCCCGACTTTAAGGCCGAACTTGTTGACTTCCACAAAACGACTGAAGGCATAACTGAAAGCATATCGGAGTATCGAGCACGCAAGGTCAGCGAGCATGAAATCATCGGAATGAAATTGACCCAACAGGGTGAAGCGCCAACCCAAGAATTAACACAATCCATAGACAAACACACCAGCGAACTCGAACGCTTCACGGTCGCTTACGAGACCTGTTTAGGCAACCTTGCATTGCTGCGTGTAAACACTACCAGCAATAGGTTAAACACAAAGCAAGCCCGAGACGAGTTGACTAAAAACCAGGCCGCACAGAAGCTCATCAAGTTCGGCGCTTCGCTCAGTTTGTCCACCGCAGAAAACTCTTGCCCTGCATGCCATCAAGCAATAGGACACTCTCTTGTCGATCTGCATGAGAGCACACCTCACATGGACATCGGCACCAACATTGACTATCTGAGCGCTCAACTCAGAATGCTCGAACGCGAGCGAGGCGGTATCGATCAGTCGATCAAGGAAGCTGAGGCACTTAAAGATCAGTTGGCTAAAAACATTGCAGCCACCAAGTCTGCACTGAGAGCTTTGCGCTCAGATCTGACCTCCAACTCCTCCGTATCAAAATCAGGCATCAGACTGCAACTGCAGATCGAGATGGAGCTCGAAGAGCTGTTCAAATTCGAAGCGTACTCGGATCAGGTACTGGACGCCTTCGAACAGCTAGCAAACCGATTCCACGAGAACCAGAAAAGCCGCGCGCAGATGCCTCGCACCCATTACTCAGACTCCGACTTCGCCAAATATCGGCTGTTCGAAAAAATGTTTCGCGCCAATATTAGTGCCTTCGATTACCACAGCGCGGCGATCGAGGACATCGAGTTCAATAAGGAAAACCTGCTGCCGTACTTGGCCAAGATCGAGCTCAGAGAGATCAACGAGCGGAGTGTAACGTCGTCTGCATCTGTAGCCTCAACTACTCCAGCGGTTGCCAGAAGTGATGACGCGCCCAAAGGGAAAGGCAATATCGCTCGGGAGTCCAGTGCTAGTGACTTTGTGCGGCTCATATGGAGCTATTTGCTCTCCATCTATCAGACATCTGCTCACACAACAGTCAACGGTAATCACCTAGGAATACTGCTGCTGGACGAGCCTGGACAGCATTCGATGGCCACCAAAAGCCAACAGGCGCTGTTCCAATTGCTTTCATCGGAGACGGGGCTACAGAGCATCGTGGCAGCCTCTTTTGATGACAGCGAAGCGACTTACAAAGAGGCAACTTCCAACGTCCAGTTCAAGCTTATACAGCTCGGAGACAAGTCTATTTCTCCCGTTACTGATGGTCTGGGTATCTGAGGTTTTGGGAGGATGGGTTTGGTGGGGCGAGGTATCAACCACGCCTCCTCACTCCCCATGGGAAGGCGCAACTGTAACTGCATAGGGTGTCACAAGAAAAGGGAAGAGGGTGCCAGGAGCATTGGGCTACGGATCTGGATGATAGGGGGGGGCAGACCTCAGATTTGACAAAATTCCAGGTTATTTTGATGTAAATGGCAAAACGTGGAATTCGTCGAAAATCAGCAGGCCAACGCCGTCGAGTGCCGGGTCATCCTGCAAACGTCGGGTGAGAATGCCTTCAGTGACCACTTCAATACGGGTCTTGGGGCCGACTTTGCTGTCCAGCCGGATCCGGTAGCCAACGGTTTCACCGACCTTCTCGCCCAGCTCACTGGCCAAGCGCTCCGCCGCCGCCCGCGCCGCCAAACGGCGCGGCTCAAGCATCAGAATGGTCTGCCCGGCCAGCCACGGCTCGTTGAGCAAGGCCAGCGGAACACGGGTGGTTTTACCGGCGCCGGGCGGTGCTTCGAGCACGGCTTCGTGACGTGTAGCCAAGGCTTCACGCAGGGCGGGTAAAACTTCATCAATCGGCAAAGAAATCATGCTGGCTCCAAAACAGAGCGGCGAGTATAACGGCGAACTGCTCGGCGTTAATGACGGTCCTAATTCATACAGGCGTCCTTTCGTTTTGAAATTATCCAGGAGATTTCATATGCGTGTTCCCTTTCGCTTGATTGGCGGTGTATTGGTCGCGACGTTGCTGACCCAGGTGACCGCTTGCGGATCGATTTTCTACCCTGACCGTCGTGGTCAGATTGACGGCAAGATCGACCCGGCCATCGCCGCGCTCGATGCCGTGGGCCTGCTGTTCTACATCATCCCCGGCCTGATCGCGTTCGCCGTGGACTTCGCCACTGGCGCGATTTACTACGCGCCCGGTGAGACCGCACAGGTGGCCCCGGAAAAACTCAAGGAAGCGATCGGCGCCGACGGCAAAGTTGATAACCATAAGTTGCAGACTATTCTCGAAACCGAGTTGGGCCGCAGCTTCCCGCTGGATGACCCACGCCTGATTCAACACAAAGGCAGCACCCAGCAACTGGCCCTGTTAGGCCTGCAACCCGCCGCGTAATCCGTGCACGTAAAGGAATAGCCGCCCCTATGATTTCCAGCTCCGAACACGCCCGCCTGCTGCGGCTGGCGACTCGTGCCTCGGTGGCGGTGGCGTGTACGCTGATCGTCGCCAAAGCCATCGCCTGGTGGTTGAGCGGTTCGGTGAGCATGCTCGCCGGGTTGACCGACTCGGCGCTCGACGGCGTCACCTCCCTGCTCAATCTGCTGGCGGTGCATTACGCGTTGCGCCCGGCCGATGACGATCACCGTTACGGGCACGGCAAGGCCGAGTCGCTGGCGGGCATGGCTCAAGCGTTGTTCATTGGCGGCAGTGCGGTGCTGATTTCTTTGCAGGCGATCGAGCGGCTGAAACATCCGGAACCGGTGGGCGCGCCGTGGATCAGCATCGGCGTGATTGTGTTCTCCCTGGCGCTGACCGTGGCGTTGCTGATGTTGCAACATCGGGTGGTCAAGGCCACCGGCTCCAACGCGGTGCGCGCCGACTCCCTGCACTACCGCTCGGACTTACTGCTCAATGGCAGCATTCTGCTGGCGCTGGTGTTGGCCGGGTTTGGCTGGCATCAGGTCGACCCCTGGTTCGGCCTGGCAATCGCTGCGTACATCTTCTGGAGCGCGATTCAGATCGCCAAGGAAAGTTTTACGGTGCTGATGGATGAGGAACTGCCGCCGGAGGTGAGCCAGCACATGCTTGAGCTGGCCTGCGGCGTTCCGGGGGTGCTGGGCGCGCATGACCTGCGCACGCGGATTTCCGGCAACCAGTGGTTCGTGCAGTTGCATCTGGAATTACCGGGGGACCTGACCCTGTCAGTCGCCCATGGCATCAGCGATCAGGCCGCCGATGCGATTCACGCCGCTTACCCGCGAGCCGAAGTGCTGGTGCACGCCGACCCGCAGGAAGTGGTACTGGCGGCAAAGACTCAGAAAGAAACCTGATAGCCGCGACTGCTCAGGCAGTTACCTTGAGCCTGGCGGTAGGCTTGCACCACCGACGGGTCTGGCTGGTAGGTGGCCGTCCGCGGATTGAAGCCACTTTGCTGCACCGCGTATTGATAACACTCGTAACCGTCCTGGTTGACCTGCTCCGGCGACTGGCCGTTGGCCGGATAGGCCTCCACGTCGTAGCTGTTGCTGACCGGCTGCGGCTGCATTTGCACCGGCGGCTCGACCACCACGTAGTCCTGAGTGTTTTCCTGATAGGCGTAATACGAACCGGCCGCCAGGAACAGCAGCGCCCCACCGATCCACACCTCACGCGCGTAATCGGGCAAGTAGCTGACTCGAATCCCGCGAGGCGGTTGAACCACCACATAACGCGGGCCTTGTGGGCGATACCAATAGCCGCCGGAATAGAAATAATCCCGACCACCGTAAGGCACGCGGTAGTCACGGTCCGGGAAGCGGTCGATCACATGACCCGGGCGATATTGCGGGCCGGGGCCCCAGCCATTACCGTGCCCATCCGGACGACCCGCCCAACGACGATCATCGGGACGCGGACCGTTGTTCTGCCATTGCTGGTTGTAATTGTTGCGCTGTGGATTGTCCTGATAGTAACCACGCTGTGGCTGCTGGGTCTGGCGCACCGCGTCGGGGCGACCCTGGATCGGCAGGTCATTGGCCGGGAGCTGCGGGGGTGGTGGCGGTGAGCGAACAGGATTGTTGTAGTCGGGCTGCGGACGGTTCTGCCATTGGCCATTGTTCTGAGTCTGGCCGTTGTGCTCGAACTGGCGGCTGTTGTCGCCACGAATGATGTCGTTGTCCTGCGGGCGCGGCTGATTATTGCCGCCATGCCCCTGATTGATGCCCTGATGGCCGTCCGATCCACGTTGCCCGCCATCGGGACCACGGTTTTGCTGATCATCGGCCAGCGATTGCGCAGTGACACTCACACACAGCAAACCAACACCGGCCAAACGCCAGATGCGCGACTTCATGCTTTTCCTCACTGCGGGTTAGGGCCTGTACGTAAGACTGGGAAAGTACAGGGCGGTTCTGCAACAGGTTATCAGTCGCGCAACTTATTTATTGAGGGCCGCTCTCAAATTCCAGGCAAAAGAAAAGGGAGACCCGTCGGCCTCCCTTAGAGAACTTCGTCCGTGCTCGACGCTTATGACGTCGGCTCACCTCACGCCGTCTTCTGGACAGTGTGTAGCTCGGAGGCCGGCACATCCCCTGTGGGGGTGGCGGCCGCCGCCGGCCTGATTCGGCGAGCGGCTGTGGACTGTTTGTCCGAGCAGTGATTCTGGTGATAAGAATAGGCCGCGAGTGCCGGCAGAGGATTGCGAAGATTGCTCAATTAAACATCACTTGCGCAATTTTTAACCCTGGATAGATAATCTGCCGCAATAGTTATGACAAAGGCCTGATTGATGAGCAAACTCGACCGATACGACTTGAGCATTTTGGCGGAATTGCAGCGTGACGCGCGCATCTCCAACCAGGAGCTGGCCGAACGCATCGGCCTGTCGCCTTCGCCTTGCTCGCGCCGGGTCAAGCAACTGGAAGACGACGGCTACATCACCCGCCAGGTGGCGCTGCTGGACCGCAAGATGCTCGGCTTGAGCCTCACGGCTTACGTGCTGATCGGCATGGACCGCCATACGCCGGAGCGTTTCGAGAACTTTGAAGCCGCGATTCGAACGTTGCCCCAGGTGCTGGAATGCAGCTTGGTGACGGGGATGGATGCAGATTATCAACTCAAGGTTGTGGTGCCGGACATGGATCACTACCAGAAACTGCTGCTGGGGCATTTGACCCGGATTGAAGGGGTGACCAGCGTTCGTTCGAGTTTTGTGTTGAATCAGGTGCTCAATAGTACCGAGCTGCCGTTAACTCATCTGCGCAGCTGATGTCCCCATCGCGAGCAGGCTCACTCCTACAGTGGATCTCCCGAACACCGAAGACCCCTTGTAGGAGACTGCTCGCGATAAGGCCGGCACAGGCGACGAATGACTGCGACACACTGCCGCAGGTCAATCCTCCAGCCCGTCCCCATGCCGTATACTCCAGCGCCTTTTAGCCCCGCCCGCGCTGGAGATATTCAATGGATCCTGCCGTACTCGAAGAGTGGATGATGACCGGACTGGTCAGCGTCCTGATCATTTTCATGGGTTTCATCGTCTGGGATCTGGCGAAAAAATCCAAGGCCGGACGTTTTGGCTCGTTCATTCTGTTCTTCGTACTGGGTCTGGGCGTGGCTGCGTTCGTGATCAAAAGCGTGGTCATCGGCCTGATCGAAACCGGCACGTTATAAGCGCGCCGGCACTTCCTTCCACTGGCCCTGATCGAGTCCTTCGATTGTCCAGTCGCCGATTCTGACCCGTACCAGGCGCAACGTCGGCAAGCCGACGGCCGCTGTCATGCGCCGCACCTGACGGTTGCGCCCCTCGCGAATCACCAACTCCAGCCAACTGGTCGGCACGCTTTTGCGAAAGCGCACCGGCGGGTTGCGTGGCCACAGCTCGGGCTCCTCCAATTGCCGCGCCTCGGCCGGCAAGGTCATGCCGTCATTCAGTTCGACGCCGTCACGCAAACGCTGCAACTGCTCAGCGCTCGGCTCACCCTCCACCTGCACCCAATAGGTCTTGGCCAATTTGTGTTTCGGGTCAGCGATTCGCGCTTGCAGCTGGCCATCGTTGGTCAGCAGCAGTAATCCTTCGCTGTCGCGGTCCAGCCGTCCTGCCGGATAGATCCCCGGAATCTCGATGTAATCCTTGAGCGTCGCCCGCCCTCCTTCGTCACTGAACTGGGTCAGCACATCGAAGGGTTTGTTGAACAGGATCAGCTTCGGCTCGGCCGGCGGCGCTTTGGCGACACGGCGCGGGGCTGGGGAGGATGGCGCAGGCTTCGCGCCAGGGCGGCGAGAAACGGGACGTTGTGGACGGGACATGGGAAAGAGGAGCATCTAACGGTCAGGGCTGCCAATGCTAGTGCCCTGACCGTCAAATGACCATCACGAATCAGCGGAACGGCGGCTCGTCGAAGCTGCGCAGTTTGCGCGAGTGCAACGAGTTGAGTTCGGTGCGCAACAGATCCACCGCCTCGATGCCGATCTTCAAGTGCTGGCTGACCGCGCGCTCATAGAAGGCGTTGGCCGAACCCGGCAGCTTGATTTCGCTGTGCAGCGGTTTGTCCGACACACAGAGCAACGTGCCATAGGGCACCCGCAGGCGATAGCCTTGGGCGGCGATGGTGCCGCTTTCCATGTCCACCGCCACGGCGCGGGACAAGTTGATCAGCGGACGCTCCTGGGCCCAGCGCAATTCCCAGTTACGGTCGTCGTAGGTCAACACGGTGCCGGTGCGCAGGCGCTTTTTCAGCTCGTCGCCCTTTTCGCCGGTAATGTTGGCGGCCGCTTGCTGCAAGGCCATCTGCACTTCGGCCAGGGCCGGGATCGGAATGTTCGGCGGCACCACCCGGTCGAGAATCCCGTCACGACGCATGTAAGCGTGCGCCAGCACGTAGTCGCCAATGGTCTGCGACTGACGCAAGCCGCCGCAGTGACCGATCATCAACCAGCAATGTGGACGCAGCACCGCCAAATGGTCGGTGATGTTCTTGGCGTTGGACGGGCCGACGCCGATGTTCACCAGGGTCACGCCATGGCCATCGCTGGCAATCAGGTGATAGGCCGGCATCTGATAGCGGTGCCACACCACGCCCGCAGCAATCGCCGAGGCTTCGCCGTGGTCCATGCTCTTTTCGATGATCACGTTGCCGGGCAATACCATGCGCACGAAACGCGGGTCACTGCGCAACTGCTCCAAACCATGGACGATGAATTGGTCAACGTACCGGTGGTAGTTGGTCAGCAGAATCCACGGCTGCACATGACGCCAGTCGCTGCCGGTGTAATGCACCAGTCGACGCAGGGAAAAATCCACCCGCGCGGCATCGAACAGGGCCAGTGGCAGCGGATCGGTGTTCTCCCAGTCGTACAAGCCATCGGCAATGCCGTCGGTCGCGGCGGACAAGTCGGTGCTCGGGAACACCCGCGCCAGCACGGCAGCGGTGACGCCGGAGCCGGCCAGTTCATCGCCCTGCTCGACCACGTAAGGATAAGGAATGTTTTGCTGGCTGATGCCGACTTCGACGGTCACGGTGAAGTCGTGCATCAACGGCACGAGTTGTTCCAGCAGGTATTTACGGAACGCCGCCGGATGGGTGACGGTGACACTGTAGGTTCCAGGCAGCTGAACCTTGGCGTAAGCGCGGGTGGTCTGTGGGACTTCGCCCTGGCAGTGGTAGGTCAGACGCAGTTCGGGATAACGAAACATCGCACGCTGCTCAGCGTCCGGTTCGACTCGGTCCTTGAGATAACGCTTGAGCGCCTGGTTCAGCGCGGTGGTTGCACGATTGTGCAAGAGCGCAAGCCGGTCCACGGCTTGCTCGGCGGTTTGAACGACAATAAAAGCTTCGGTCACGATCAGCATCCTGTGTTCTGACTTGCAGAGCTTCATCTTGCCTGCATCGTCGCTTCACGGGAACAGTGGCGTGTTGGCTATATGTCACTGATAGCCCCTGTAGGAGTGAGCCTGCTCGCGATAACGGCTTGTCAGTCACATAGATGTTGGATGTGCCAACGCTATCGCGAGCAGGCTCACTCCTACAGGGGTTCTGTGTGGTTCATGCCATCGTGGTCAAAAACCCTGCGGAGTCGAGCGGGCGACGATCGCCTCAACATCCAGCCCACGCGGCAACGCGCCATACACCCGACCGGCCGAGCCGAGGCGACTGGCGATGAACGCATCGCTGACTGCCGAGTTGCCGGCTTCCAGCAACAGTTTGGCCTGAAGCCCCAGCGCAATGTCTTCAGTGAGCTGCCGCGCACGGTATTGAATGTCGCTGGTGTCCTTGAACGCCGTCTGCAACTGGCTGATGTGCGCAGCCAGGCGCTTATCACCGTGACCATCACCCAACTCGCTGAACAACACATCAAGCACACCTGGCTCCTTCGATAGCGCCCGCAGCACGTCCAGGCACTGCACGTTGCCGGAACCTTCCCACGTCGAATTGACCGGTGCCTCACGGTAGAGGCGCGGGAGGATGCTTTCCTCGACATAGCCCGCACCGCCCATGCATTCGGCGGCTTCGTTGATCATTGCCGGGGCGCGCTTGCAGATCCAGTACTTGCCCACCGCCGTTACCAACCGGGCGAATTTGGCTTCGTGGCTGTCATCCAGATGATCCAGCGCCTTGCCCATGCGCAGGCTCAAGGCCAGGGCCGCTTCGCTTTCCAGCGCCAGATCAGCGAGTACGTTTTGCATCAACGGCTGTTCGCTGAGCAACTTGCCGCCGACCATGCGATGTGCGCAGTGATGGCTGGCCTGGGTCAGCGCCTGACGCATCAGCGAGCTGGAACCGACCATGCAATCGAAGCGAGTCATCGCCACCATCTCAATGATGGTCGGAACACCGCGCCCTTCTTCACCGACCATCCACGCCAGCGCGCCACGAAACTCCACTTCGCTGGAGGCATTGGAGCAATTGCCGAGTTTGTTCTTCAGGCGCTGGATGTAGAACTGATTGCGCGTGTCGTCCGGGCGATGGCGTGGCAGCAGGAAACAGGTCAAGCCCTTGTCCGTCTGCGCCAACGTCAGGAAGGCATCGCACATCGGCGCGGAACAGAACCACTTGTGCCCCACCAACTCATAAGCCTGGCCCGGGCCACTAGCGCCGACCGGGTACGCCTTGGTGGTGTTGGCCCGCACGTCGGTGCCGCCCTGTTTCTCGGTCATCGCCATGCCGATGGTGACACCGGCCTTGTGGGCCATGCCGACATTGCGCGGGTCGTATTCGGTCGAGAGGATTTTCGGCAGCCATTGCTTGGCCAGGTCCGGTTGCAGGCGCATCGCCGGGACGCTGGCGAAGGTCATGGTCAACGGGCAACCGCTGCCGGCTTCGGCCTGGCTGTGCAGGTACGTCATCGATGCGCGAGCCACATGGGCGCCAGGTTGCGGATGTGCCCAAGGTAATGAGGTCAAGCCGTGCTCGACCGCCGTGCGCATCAACTGGTGATACGCCGGGTGAAATTCCACCAGGTCGATGCGATGCCCGTATCGGTCATGACTGACGAACACCGGTTTGTTCTGATTGGCCAGGAATCCTGCTTCCATCAGCGGCCCGCCGGCCAATGCACCATAAGCGTCGATCCGCGACTCGGCCCAACCCGCCCCGAAACGCCGAGACCATTCTTGCAAAGGCAGGTCGATGCGATAGAGGTTGGCGCCGTCCAGCGACGGGGGCTGATTGGTGACTTCGTGGGTTTCGGCGAACTGATGCAGGTTCATGACGGGGCTCCTTTGGTCAGCCAAGGGATTCAGTTAAGCACCGCCTCTTGGCCGAACAAAGTGTCATACCCGCCTAAATGTCGGCGCTTTCGCCTTGCCCCGAACAGAGTACCCGGCGATAGAGCGCCGCTTGCAGATCCTCGAATTTCACCGGTTTGCTCAGGTGATCGATCAAGGCTCCCGTCGGGCAGCGCTCCCGGTCGGCGCTCACGGCAATCACGAACACCGGCAAGTCGGCACAGCCCGGCAAGCCGCGGATCTGGCAGCAAAAGGCGGTGCCATCCAGCGTCGGCAACTGACCATCGAGCAGGACAGCATCGAAGCTTTCACGCTGCAAGAGGTCGAGCGCGGCAGCGCCGCTGTCGGTGGCGCGCACCCGGAAACCGAGCTTGAGCAACATGCCACGCATCACCAATTGATTGATGCTGTTGTCATCCACCAGCAGCACCGTGCAGTCCTGTGGCAATCGAAGACGCGGAAACTCGCGGGTCATCAAGGGCACTGCCGGCCGCTCGACCACAGGCAGTTCGAACTCGACGTCCAACTGGAAACGGCTGCCGCTGCCGGGCTCGGATCGATGGGTCAGGCGTCCGCCGAGCAATTCGACCAGTTGCCGACAGATCGCCAGGCCTACGCCCAGGCCGCCGTATTCACGGGTCATCGAGCCGTCGAGCTGGAAGAAGCGCTGATACAGCTTCGCCTCTCCCAGATCGGTAAAACCGATACCGGTGTCGATCACCGCAAACGACAGCGACACCCGGCCGTTTTCCACCGGTTTGCCCGTCACGCGCAGGGCCAGCCCGCCGACCCGGGTGAATTTGATGGCGTTATCCAGCAGGCATTCCAGGCATTGCGCCAACTTGGCGCTGTCACCGTTCAAGCGATCCGGCAGGCCCGGCATCACTTCGACTTTGAAGTCCAGAGACTTGCCTGAAGCATTGCCCTCGAATTGGGTGCGCAAGGTGTCGACCACGCCACGCAGACTGAACGTTGCCGGGATGACTTTAAGCTTGCCGGCCTGCAACTCGGTGAGGGTCAGGATGCCGTTGACCATGCGCATCATGTCCCGTGCGGAGCCGGCGGCGGTTTGCTGGTATTGCTCCAGTTCCGGGTCCATATCGACGGTTTGCATCAACTCCAGCGAACCGATCACACCGTTCATGGGCGTGCGCAATTCGTGGGTCAGGGTGGCGAGGAATTCATCCTTGAGCTTGTTACTGTGGGCCAGTTGCTGGTTCAGCACCTCGAGTTTCTGACCGGCATCGAACAGCGTCTGCGCTTGCTGCTCGCGCATGGCGTTGATGCGGTCGGCCAAGGCGAGGGACAGCAGCGCCACTTCGATGGCCGAACCGATCTGGCTGGAATACATGGTCAGGAACACGTTCGGCAGGTATCCCAACACCATGAGGGTGTTGACGATGCCGCCGAGCAGGAAGGCCGACCAGGCAATGATGAAATATCGGGCCACCCGCAAGCCACCCAGCCAGGCGCATAGCCCGGCGATGAAAATCGCCACGGTGAAAACCAACGCCAAGGCTGTTGCCAGGCGCAAGGCCAGGGCGTAGCTGGTCATCAACGACAACCCGACCACGAGCGCACTGAACGCCACCAGCGCCAACAGTAAACGGTCGAGCCAGCGACTGTGGTTGGCCGTCTGCAAGAAGCTGCGGGCGAACTGGCTGCCGAACAGTCCAGCACAACCGATGAAGAATGGCGTCGCGGCGTTGGCCCACCACGGATTGTCCGGCCAGAAATACTCCACGGCTGCGCCGTTCACTGACAGTTGATACAGGCCGAAGGAAGCGATGTAGAAGATGTAATAGAGATAGCTGGTGTCGCGCACGCTGAGGTAGATGAACAGGTTGTAGACCAGCATCCCCAACAACACGCCATAAATCAGCCCCAGCACATAAAGGCGGACCGGCTGTTCTTCGAGGTAAGCGGTGCTCGACCACAAGGTGACGGGTGCCTGGATCGACCCTTCGCTTTGCAGGCGCAAGTACACCGTTTGCGCCTGGTCAGGCAGGAAATCGAGATCGAACAGGTAGTTGTTCTGGCGGAACTCGCGACTGGCAAACGGCAACGCATCGCCTGTTTGCCGGGCCAATCGAAAGTCACCGCCAGCATCGGGCAAGTAGAGATCGAGGTGATCGAGGGGCGGATAGGCCAGTTCCAGCAGCCAGGTCCGTTGCGCCGCCGGGTTCGACGGACGGTAATGCAGATCGATTTTCAGCCAGAACACCGAACGCGAGTAACCGGCGTTGAGGGTGGCTTTATCGTGGGGCTTGAAGTTACCGGCCGCGGCTTGCGCACGGACATCGGCGATAGTCGCCTGACCGCCCGCGTCTTCGTAGACCTGCAGGGTTCGGCCCAGGGGAAGGCTCTGGGTGAATTCATCGAATTCGACGGCGCTCGCCATGAGGGGCAAGCACAACAGCAACATCAGCAAATAGCGCATTTAAGCCCCAGCGTGGCCTGTCCGGTTATCTCAGGAAGCCCCTCATTCCCTTTGAGTAGACGTAAAACCGGTATTACCTGTTATTGGTTTGGATCCACTCTAGCATAGCCGCTGATGGCCATTGAGCACCATTGAAATTTTTCCTGCAATGGCTCTAGTACGGGCGTTCCAGCGGCACACTTCAGGAAAATCTGTTTATACGGTCAGCTTATGGCTATATGCAACACCTGAGGCGAGGGAGCTTGCTCTCATGGAGGTGCGCAGCGCCCCACCCTTTGCATTCGGTCGGTAACATTGCGTCGCCAGATTCACCACGGCTTCGCAGCGGAACGGGGCCAGCCCTCTCACCACAATGTATCGGCAGACCTGGCGACCACTGCACCCGAAAATCGATGTTTGGTGGTAAGCTCGCGCACCATGAATATCTACAGCTCTCGCCCCGTTGTCCTCTGTCTCTCCGGCCACGACCCCAGTGGTGGCGCCGGCTTGCAGGCAGATATCGAAGCCCTGCTCGCCCAGGGTTGTCATGCGGCCCCGGCCGTCACCGCCCTGACCGTGCAAGACACGGTCAACGTCACTGACTTTCGCGTGCTCGACCGCGAGTGGGTGCTGGCCCAGGCCAACGCCGTGCTCAACGACTCCGAAGTCGCTGCCGTGAAACTGGGCATGCTCGGTTCCCTGGAGATGGTCGACACTGTCGTCGAACTGCTCTCGGCACACCCGCACTTGCCGGTGGTCTGCGACCCGGTGCTGCGCGCCGGTGGCGGCGGACGCCTGGGCAAGGATGAAGTCGGCTACGCCATGCGCGAACGCCTGCTGCCCCTGTCCATCATCGCCACCCCTAACCTGCCCGAAGCCCGCATCCTCGCCGAACTGCCCGAAGGCACCGCGGACGAGTGCGCTGAAAAACTCCTGCCGTTCGTCAAGCACCTGCTGATCACGGGCGGCCATGGCGACGAACACGAAATCCACAATCGCCTGTACAGCCGCGATGGTCACCGCGAAACCTTTACTTGCCAGCGCTTGCCCGGCAGTTATCACGGCTCCGGTTGCACCTTGGCCAGCGCCCTGGCCGGTCGTCTGGCCCAGGGTGAAAATCTCGTCAGTGCCGTGCAGACCGCGCTTAACTACACGTGGCGTACCCTGCGGGATGCCGAGCAGTTGGGCAAAGGCCAGTTCGTGCCGCGTCGCCTGCCGCTGGATTTCTGTTCGTAACTTTCTATTCGCACTGCGGTGAGGCTTGTCCGATGAAACTACGTGGCCTGTACGCCATTACCGACAGCCAGTTGCTGGCCGGTAAATTTCTTTCGTACGTGGAGGCGGCGCTGGAAGGCGGCGTCACCCTGCTGCAATACCGCGACAAAAGCAGCGACGAGGCCCGACGTTTGCGTGAGGCCGAAGCCCTGCGCAATCTGTGCGACCGCTACAAGACTCAGCTGATTATCAATGACGACGCCGAACTGGCCGCTCGCTTGAACGTCGGCGTACACCTGGGCCAGACCGATGGCCCGCTGTCGCCGACCCGTGCGCTGCTCGGTCGCCAGGCAATCATCGGTTCGACCTGTCACGCGCAACTCGAACTCGCCGAGCAAGCAGCCAAGGAAGGCGCCAGTTACGTCGCCTTCGGCCGCTTCTTCAATTCCAATACCAAACCCGGCGCACCAACCTGCAGCCTCGAACTGCTGGACCAGGCCCGCAGCAAACTGCACCTGCCGATCTGCGCGATCGGCGGCATCACCCTCGACAACGCCGCCCCGCTGGTGGCCCACGGGGTCGACTTGCTGGCGGTGGTGCATGGCCTGTTTGGCGCCGAGAGCACGGCTGAAGTGACACGCCGTGCCCGCGCCTTTAACGAATTACTGAAAATCTGATTTGAGAGCCCGATCATGTCTCGTTCCGAAACCCTGTTTGCCAACGCCCAGAAACACATCCCCGGTGGCGTGAACTCGCCTGTTCGCGCGTTCAAAAGTGTGGGCGGCACGCCGCTGTTCTTCAAACACGCCGAAGGCGCCTACGTCACCGACGAAGACGACAAGCGTTACGTTGACTACGTCGGTTCCTGGGGCCCGATGATTCTCGGTCACAGCCACCCGGACGTGCTGGATGCTGTGCGTAAACAACTGGAGCACGGCTTGTCCTACGGCGCCCCGACCGCGATGGAAACCGAGATGGCCGACCTGGTCTGCTCGATCGTGCCGTCGATGGAAATGGTGCGCATGGTCAGCTCCGGCACCGAAGCGACCATGAGTGCCATCCGTCTGGCCCGTGGTTTCACCGGTCGCGACAACATCATCAAGTTCGAAGGCTGCTATCACGGTCACTCCGATAGCCTGCTGGTCAAGGCCGGCTCCGGCGCGCTGACCCAAGGCGTGCCGAGCTCGGCCGGTGTGCCGGCGGATTTCGCCAAGCACACCCTGACTCTGCCGTTCAATGACATCGACGCGGTCGAAGCCATGCTCGCTGACGTCGGCCAGGACGTGGCCTGCATCATCGTTGAGCCGGTGGCCGGCAACATGAACTGCGTTCCGCCGGCGCCAGGTTTCCTCGAAGGCCTGCGGACCCTGTGCGACAAACACGGCGTAGTGCTGATTTTCGACGAAGTGATGACCGGTTTCCGAGTTGCCCTCGGCGGTGCACAAGCGCACTTCGGCGTGACGCCGGACCTGAGCACCTTTGGCAAGATCATCGGTGGCGGCATGCCGGTCGGCTGCTTCGGCGGCAAGCGCGAAATCATGTCGCACATCGCGCCACTGGGTCCGGTGTATCAGGCAGGCACCTTGTCGGGTAACCCATTGGCAATGGCTGCGGGCCTGACGACGTTGCGCCTGATCAGCCGTCCCGGTTTCCACGACGAGCTGACCGACTACACCAGCCGCTTGCTCGATGGCCTGCAACAGCGCGCCGATGCTGCTGGCATTCCGTTCGTGACCACGCAGGCTGGCGGCATGTTTGGCCTGTACTTCAGCGGTGCCGACGACATCGTGACTTTCGATGACGTGATGGCCAGCGACGCCAAGCTGTTCGGTCGTTTCTTCCACTTGATGCTCGAAGGCGGCGTGTACCTGGCCCCAAGCGCTTTCGAAGCCGGCTTCACCTCGATCGCTCATGGCGAAGCCGAGTTGAAACTGACGCTGGATGCCGCCGAGCGTGCCTTCGCCGCATTGAAATAACGCTGTGCCCGCTGACGTTGGCGATTGCCAGCGTCAGCTTTCACCTGGATTTACACCTTTATTCCTACGCTTCTGCTAATAATCCCCCGTCAATCGGGCGATATATTCCCCGTGCAGCAGAAAAACGAGTAAAGACTTTGTAAGGTTGGCCCTGCTTATTTCATAATGCGCGCTTATTGGATCCCCTCGATGGGTCCGCGCGCCCTTCAGAGGTAAGTCGATTCCCATGAACCGCACCGGCCGCGCCCTTGCACTGGGCTGCCTGTTGCTCCTTCAGCCCCTGCTCGCGCTCGCACAAGCAGGCGGCAACTCGTTGTTAATCCCAGCGATGGGTCGCTGCACCCTCAATACTCAGCCGCAAGACCTGACGCAAGCGCTCGCTGCCTGCCAGAAAGCGTCGGATGAAGGGGATGCACAAGCGCAATACGAGTTAGGTGAGTTCTACTACGACGGCAAAAACACCCCGCGCGACCTCAATAAGGCCCTGGGCTATTTTGAAAAAGCTTCGTTGCAAGGTCACGCCCAGGCGCAATTCAAACTTGGCACCATGTTCTTTCACGGCGAAGGCGTACCGGCCAATAACGTTCAGGCGTATATCGTGCTGAAAATGGCCGCGGTCAACGGTGCTGAAGAGGCACTGGATACGGCCGACGAAGTGGCCGAGAAGATGCCCCGCGAAGACCTTGAGATGGCGACTCAGGTGCTTGGGCAAATCTTCCGTAAATACCTGATGGAATTGCAGAGCGCCGATGGGCGTACGCCGTTTTCGCCGCTGCCCTGATTGACGCAGGCCCCTGTGGCGAGGGAGCTTGCTCCCGCTCGGCTGCGCAGCAGTCGTAACGTCAAACAATGCGGTGAATCAGAAAAACGGTGTTTGCAGAGTTTAGGGCCGCTTCGCGCCCCAGCGGGAGCAAGCTCCCTCGCCACAAACAACCCAGTTCATTTCAAAAGCTTTCCTGCT
Source organism: Pseudomonas sp. FSL W5-0299 (assembly GCF_005930655.1). Classification (NCBI taxonomy): domain Bacteria; kingdom Pseudomonadati; phylum Pseudomonadota; class Gammaproteobacteria; order Pseudomonadales; family Pseudomonadaceae; genus Pseudomonas; species Pseudomonas sp. FSL W5-0299. The sequence goes on along the minus strand of NZ_RXHX01000037.1, from coordinate 39,610 downwards.
TACTTCTCAGGCATCGGCATCGGAAACGGCATGACATTGCCGACCGCGCCGCGGGCTTCGCTGATTTTCGGTGTACCGAGGCGTTCCACTTCGTCGATGCGCACAATCGAATGCATCGGCACAAAACTGCGCACCACGCCTTCGAACTGAGCTTTCAACTTCTCTTCGCTCGGGTCGACGACCACTTGCGTGCGCTCGCCAAAGACGAACTCTTCCACTTCCAGGAAGCCCCACAGATCACTTTGATAGATCTGCTTGGCATACATTTCGTACACCTGGCCCTGGTTGAGGAAAATCACCTTGTAGATTGGGGCTTCACGTTTGGTCATGGTGGGCGGGCAACACATAGGGGATAAAAAAGAGGGCGCGAACTATAGCATAGCCGCCGGACGCACAGCGGTAGGAACCTTGGGACATGTTCCCTATAATGCGCGGTTCTTTGAATCACGTGATGACACTGTCCATGGCCAAGAAGCTTTACATCGAAACCCACGGTTGCCAGATGAACGAGTACGACAGCTCGCGCATGGTCGATCTGCTGGGTGAACATCAGGCTCTGGAAGTGACCGCTCGCGCTGAAGACGCCGACGTGATCCTGCTCAACACCTGTTCCATTCGTGAACGCGCCCAGGACCGGGTGTACTCTCAGCTCGGCCGCTGGCGCGAACTGAAACTGGCCAACCCGGACATGGTGATCGCCGTCGGCGGCTGCGTGGCCAGCCAGGAAGGCGCGGCCATTCGCGATCGCGCGCCGTATGTGGACGTGGTGTTCGGCCCGCAAACCCTGCACCGCCTGCCGGAAATGATCGACGCCGCGCGCGCCACCAAGCTGCCGCAAGTTGACGTCTCGTTCCCGGAAATTGAAAAATTCGACCATCTGCCCGAGCCGCGCATCGATGGCCCGAGCGCTTATGTGTCGGTCATGGAAGGCTGCAGCAAATACTGCACCTTCTGCGTGGTGCCTTATACCCGCGGTGAAGAAGTCAGCCGGCCGTTTGATGACGTCATTGCCGAGATCATGCACCTGGCCGAAAACGGCGTGCGCGAAGTGACGCTGCTGGGCCAGAACGTCAACGGCTATCGCGGGACCACGCACGACGGACGTTTGGCCGATCTGGCCGAGCTGATTCGTGTGGTGGCCGCCGTCGATGGCATCGACCGGATTCGCTACACCACCTCGCACCCGCTGGAGTTCTCCGACAGCCTGATCCAGGCCCACGCCGACGTGCCGGAACTGGTAAAACACCTGCACTTGCCGGTGCAATCGGGCTCGGACCGCATTCTCTCGGCGATGAAACGCAATCACACCGCGCTGGAATACAAATCCAAACTGCGCAAGCTGCGGGCAGCTGTCCCAGGGATCTGCATCAGTTCGGACTTCATCGTCGGCTTCCCGGGCGAGACCGAGAAAGACTTCGAACAGACCATGAAGCTGATCGAAGACGTCGGTTTCGACTTCTCCTACTCGTTCGTCTACAGCCAGCGCCCTGGCACCCCGGCTGCGGATCTGGCCGACGAGACGCCGGAAGAACTGAAGAAAGAACGGTTGAACGCGCTGCAACACCGCTTGAACCAGCAAGGTTTCGAGATCAGCCGACAAATGGTCGGCTCGATCCAGCGGATTCTGGTCACGGACTATTCGAAAAAAGACCCCGGCGAACTGCAAGGCCGGACCGAGAATAACCGGATCGTCAACTTCCGCTGCGACAATCCGACCTTGATCGGCCAGTTCGCCGACGTGCACATCGACGCCGCACAGCCGCACTCGCTGCGGGGCTCGCTGATTTCGTAACACCGTAAAACCTGTAGGAACGAGGCTTGCCCGCGAAGGCGGACTGACACTCACCACATGAGTCGTCTGAAATACCGCCTTCGCGGGCAAGCTTCGCTCCTACAGGGCCGGTGTTTGGCGCTGGATTATTTAAGAGCTTTCGCACCCAGCCCACTGGCGTTATCCTTGATTTCATCTTAATTGCCCCAGGGCGGCTAAATACGACCTTGAACGCACCCATAGAACCACATCGTTTTATCCTCGAGCCCTTTGAGGCCCGTCGCTTCGCCAATCTGTGCGGGCAATTCGACGAGCATCTGCGCTTGATCGAACAGCGCCTGACCATCGAGATCCGCAACCGCGGAAACCAGTTCGAGCTGATCGGCGAGCCCAAACACACCACCTCCGCGGAAAATCTGATTCGTCGTCTGTATCGGGAAACCAAAGGTACAGAGCTGTCGCCGGACACGGTTCACCTGTTCCTGCAGGAATCGGCCGTCGAAGAGCTGGACAACGTCTCCCCGTCCGACCCCTCCGTCGCTCTGCGCACCAAAAAAGGCATGATTCGCCCTCGCGGCTTGAATCAGCTGCGCTACGTGAAGGAAATCCTCGGTAACGACATCAATTTCGGCATCGGCCCGGCCGGTACCGGCAAGACTTATCTGGCCGTTGCCTGCGCGGTAGACGCGCTGGAACGCGAGCAGATTCGCCGCATCCTGCTGGTGCGTCCGGCGGTTGAAGCGGGCGAGAAGCTTGGCTTCCTGCCCGGCGACCTGTCGCAAAAGATCGACCCATACCTGCGCCCGCTCTACGACGCACTCTACGAGATGCTCGGCTTCGAACACGTCGCCAAGCTCATCGAGCGCCAGGTGATCGAAGTTGCGCCACTGGCCTACATGCGCGGTCGCACGCTGAACAACAGTTTCATCATCCTCGACGAAAGCCAGAACACCACCGTCGAGCAGATGAAAATGTTCCTGACCCGGATCGGCTTCGGCTCCACGGCCGTCATCACCGGTGACATCACCCAGGTCGACCTGCCGAAAGGCACCAAGTCCGGGCTGCACCATGTGATTGAAGTACTCAAAGACGTGCCGGGTATCAGCTTCACCCATTTCATGCCCAAGGACGTTGTGCGCCATCCATTGGTGCAACGCATCGTCGAAGCTTACGAGCGCTTCGAGAATCGCGCGGCAGACGAAACTCCAAAGGACAGTCGCCGCGATGCTTGAGCTTGATCTGCAACTGGCTACCGAGGCGCCTGCACCCAGCGAAGCCGAGTTCCGCCAATGGTGCGAACTGGCCCTGCGCCAGCGCACTGCCGACTCTGAAATGACCATTCGCCTGGTCGATGACGAAGAGGCCCGCGAGCTGAACCACACCTGGCGGCAAAAGAATTACGCCACCAACGTCCTGTCGTTTCCGGCCGATGTGCCTGACGAGTTTCTCGACATCCCGCTGCTGGGCGATCTGGTGATCTGCGTGGCCGTGGTCGAGCGCGAAGCCGCCGAACAGGGCAAGGAACTAAAGGCCCATTGGGCGCATCTGGTGATTCATGGCTGCTTGCATCTGCTGGGTTACGACCATATAGATGATGACGAAGCCGAAGAAATGGAAGCACTGGAACGAACGTTGCTTGCCGAGTTGGGCTTTCCCGACCCCTATGCGGACGACGAAACAGACACAACCCCTATCGTTACAACAAAGGATTCAGAGTAATCGCTATGAGCGAAGATCGATCGAGCAACGGGCAAAAGTCTTGGCTGGGTAAGCTCACCCAGGCTTTTGCCCACGAGCCGAAGAACCGCCAGGAGCTGCTGGAGCTGCTGCGCGACGCACACCAGAACAAACTGTTGGACAGCGAAGCGCTGGCCATCGTCGAAGGCGCCATCCAGGTCGCTGACCTGCAAGTACGGGACATCATGGTCCCGCGCTCGCAGATGATCAGCATCAAGGCGACCCAGACACCTCGCGAGTTCCTGCCTGCCGTGGTCGACTCGGCCCACTCCCGCTACCCGGTCATCGGCGAAAGCCACGATGATGTGATGGGCGTGTTGCTGGCCAAGGACTTGCTGCCGCTGATCCTCAAGGAGAACGGTGACAGCTTCAACATCAGGGACCTGCTGCGTCCGGCGACCTTCGTGCCCGAGTCCAAGCGCCTGAATGTGCTGCTGCGCGAGTTCCGCGCCAACCACAATCACATGGCCATCGTCATTGACGAATACGGCGGTGTGGCAGGCCTGGTGACCATTGAAGATGTGCTGGAACAGATCGTCGGCGACATCGAAGACGAGCACGACGTCGAAGAAGACAGCTACATCAAGCCGCTGCCCAGCGGTGACTTCCTGATCAAGGCCCTGACGCCGATCGAGAACTTCAACGAGTTCTTCGACAGCGAATTCTCCGACGACGAATTCGACACCGTTGGCGGCCTGGTGATGAGCGCGTTCGGGCACTTGCCAAAACGCAACGAAATCACTGAAATCGGCCCTTATCGCTTCCGCATCCTGAACGCCGACAGCCGTCGGATTCACTTGCTGCGCCTGACCCCTATCGCCCGATAAATCCAAGGATTGAAATGCATCGTATGACCCGCCCCGGCTGGCCCGGTAACCTGCTGGCCGTGGCGGCCGGTGCACTCACCACCCTGGCCCTGGCGCCGTTCGATATCTGGCCGTTGGCGTTGCTGGCGGTCGGGTTCTTCTATGCCGGTTTGCGCGAACTGAGTCCCCGCCAGGCCCTGGGCCGTGGCTGGTGTTTCGGTTTTGGCTTGTTTGGCGCGGGTACCAGCTGGATCTATTACAGCATTCACCACTTCGGCGGCGCGTCAGTGCTGCTGGCCGGTTTCCTGATGCTGATCTTCACGGCCGCGATTGCCTGGTTCTTCGCCCTGCCCGCCTGGATCTGGGCGCGCTGGCTGCGTCGCAACGAAGCGCCGCTGGCCGATGCCTTGGCGTTTGCCGCGCTGTGGGTTGGCCAGGAAGCTTTTCGTGGCTGGTTTCTCACCGGTTTCCCATGGCTCTATTCCGGTTACAGCCAGCTCGACGGCCCATTGGCCGGGCTCGCACCCGTCGGCGGAATGTGGCTGATTTCCTTCACCCTGGCCCTGACGGCGGCGCTGATCTATAACGCCATGCGCCTGGTGCGCACGGGCCGTAAAGGTTTCATCGCCGCTGGCGTATTGCTGCTGGTCGGCCCCTGGGTGGCCGGCATGGCGCTGAAGGAACACGCCTGGACCAGCCCGGCGGGCCCGGCGCTGAGCGTTGCCGCCCTTCAGGGCAATATCGAACAAAGCATGAAGTGGGACCCGGCGCAGCTCAACGCGCAGCTGGCGCTGTACCGCGACATGAGTTTCAGCTCCAAACGGGTCGACCTGCTGATCTGGCCGGAAACAGCCGTCCCGGTGCTCAAGGAGTCCGCCGAGGGCTACCTGAACATGATGGGGAATTTCGCCGCCGAGCGTAAATCTGCGCTGATTACCGGCGTACCGATCCGTCAGGAAGTCCGACACGAGAAGCGCTTCTTCAACGGCATCACCGTCCTCGGTGAAGGCGACGGCACTTATCTCAAGCAGAAGCTGGTGCCGTTTGGCGAATATGTTCCGTTGCAGGAAGTACTGCGTGGGCTGATCGCGTTCTTCGACCTGCCGATGTCCGACTTTGCCCGTGGCCCGGCTGACCAGCCGATGCTGCAAGCCAAGGGTTATCAGATCGCGCCGTTCATCTGCTACGAAGTGGTCTACCCGGAATTCGCCGCCAGCCTGGCGGCCCGCAGTGAATTGCTGCTGACCATCAGCAACGACACCTGGTTCGGCACCTCCATCGGCCCGCTGCAACATTTGCAGATGGCGCAGATGCGCGCACTGGAGGCGGGCCGCTGGATGATCCGCGCCACCAACAACGGCGTCACCGGCCTGATCAACCCGTTCGGGCAGATCACGGTGCAGATCCCGCAGTTCGAACGCGGCATCCTGTACGGCGAAGTCGTGCCGATGCACAACCTGACGCCTTACCTGCAATGGCGCTCGTGGCCGCTGATCATCGTTTGTGTGTTGTTGTTTGGCTGGGCACTGGTGGCGAACCGGATGGCCAAGACCGTCTGACTGTGGCGAGGGAGCTTGCTCCCGCTCGGCTGCATAGCAGCCGCAATACCGGTTAATGCGCTTTTTCAGCCAGAAATGGATTAGCCGGACTCAGGGCTGCTTCGCAGCCCGGCGGGAGCAAGCTCCCTCGCCACAGGTCATCAGTAAAACATTGAATACCCGATCTGCCCCACCGCCTCATTCAGCAACTGCCCGCTCTGCCAGATCGACTTGAATTCCGGCATCCAGCCGCCCAGTGGCCGGGCGTTGTCCACGCCTAAAAAGCCCACCGGTGCTGGCACCACTTCAAATCCCGCCTGCTGAAAGCTCCAGACTGATCGCGGCGTGTGCCAGGCCTGCGTCACCACCACCACCCGTTTGATTCCCTGCGGCAGCAACACCTCGGCGCTGAACTGCGCGTTCTCCCACGTCGTGCGGCTGCGCCCTTCCTGCCAGCGCACGGTGACGCCAAAATCATCAAGCAATGAATCCGCCATCAACTTCGCTTCGGTCGGCGGCGTACCGTAATGCAGGCCGCCGCTGGTAAGAATGGGCAACCCGGAGGCCTTGGCCAGGCGTGCCGCATACCGTTCGCGCTCAAGACCTACGCCCGTCGGCTGATCAGCCCCCCAGGCAATATCGCCCCGCTCACGCCCCGAACCCAACACCACAATCGCATCCGCACGCTGACTCAGGGTGGCCCATTCCTCGCGTGCCAGTGGCGGCTCACTTTCCAGGGCCTTGGCGCCCCACTGCACCACCACCGGCAAACTCATTAACAGGAAGCCGCCGAACCCCAAGGCAAAGCACACACCCGCAAGCCGCGGCCTTGAGCGGCGCAACCACCACGCGAGCATCAACAGCAGCAAAAGAATGCCGGGAGGCAACAGAAGTTGTTTCACGAAATAACGAAAAGGCATCGAGCATCTCCATAAGATGCCCGAAGCCTAAGTGGGTTGACGCAATGCGACAACAAATGCGGAAGGACTATGCTTTAAAAAACATGGGTAATGGCTTGCAGCCGTTATTTGAATTGCAGAGACCGGACCTTTTCCGCGTCCCTGCCAGGTGCCTTGTCCTTGAGCCAGATGATCTTGGCCGAACGTGGTGCGTCGAGTTGCTTCACTGCTGCAGACAAGCATCCGTGCGTCTCACGTTCACTGCGATCCAGATAGGCTTTGACCAGTGCAAACTCTGCGGGGCTCAAACCACGCAGTTCCAGCTCCAGGGGACGCTCATCGCGTAGCCGGTCAGCGGTTTTTGCAGCGTCCAGGGCCATCCCCAGACGATCGATCAGTCTTTCGTACAGCTGCGGTTTCGTGACTTTTTGCTGTGACTCAACCATCCCTCACCTCATTGAAGATAAGACTCGCTCCCCATTTAGAGCTTAGCTTCCATGAACAAACCGGCTGGATGCCGCGACCAACGGCCCTCGCGGCAGTTTTCGCAAGACGCGCGGCAGTAATCAGGGTTTCCCTCGGTAGAGTGCGGTCATGTATGCTACGGCGCTTCCTGTAACTCCACTTCCAGCTCGTTCGGGCACTGAAACGTCGATTTGGCGTCGTCACCGTCCAGCGTTGTATTGAAGAGGATTAGGCCACCCCTATTCAGTTCAAAAGTAGCCATGCACGAACAATATCAGCCCCGTGAAATCGAAGCCGCCGCCCAATCGTTCTGGGACGAGCAAAAGTCCTTTGAAGTCAGTGAACAGCCAGGCAAGGAGACGTTCTACTGCCTGTCGATGTTCCCTTACCCCAGCGGCAAGCTACACATGGGGCACGTGCGCAACTACACCATCGGCGACGTGATCTCCCGCTACCAGCGCATGCAAGGCAAGAATGTCCTGCAACCCATGGGTTGGGACGCCTTCGGCATGCCGGCGGAAAACGCCGCGATGAAGAACAACGTAGCGCCCGCCAAGTGGACCTACGAAAACATCGCCTACATGAAAACCCAGCTGCGCAGCCTGGGTCTCGCGGTGGACTGGTCCCGCGAAGTGACCACCTGCAAGCCTGATTACTACCGCTGGGAACAATGGCTGTTCACTCGCCTGTTCGAAAAAGGCGTGATCTACAAGAAAAGCGGCACCGTGAACTGGGACCCGGTCGACCAGACCGTCCTGGCCAACGAACAGGTGATCGACGGTCGCGGCTGGCGTTCCGGCGCGCTGATCGAAAAGCGCGAAATCCCGATGTACTACTTCAAGATCACCGCCTACGCGGATGAGCTGCTGGAGAGCCTCGACGAACTGACGGGCTGGCCTGAACAGGTCAAGACCATGCAGCGCAACTGGATCGGCAAATCCCGCGGCATGGAAGTGCAGTTCCCGTACCAAGTCGATTCCATCGGTGAAACCGGCGCGCTGAAAGTCTTCACCACCCGTCCAGACACCCTGATGGGCGCGACTTACGTCGCCGTGGCCGCCGAACACCCGCTGGCCACCCTGGCCGCGCAGAACAACCCTGAGCTGCAAGCGTTCATCGCTGAATGCAAAGGCGGCAGCGTTGCCGAAGCCGACGTCGCCACCCAAGAGAAAAAAGGCCTGCCGACCTCGCTGTTCGTCGAGCACCCGCTGACCGGTGAGAAGCTCCCGGTGTGGGTCGCCAACTATGTGCTGATGCACTACGGCGATGGCGCGGTGATGGCGGTTCCGGCTCACGACGAACGTGATTTCGAGTTCGCCACCAAGTACAACCTGCCGATCAAGTCCGTGGTGCGCACAAGTGCAGGTGATACCAACCCGGCTCCATGGCAGGACGCCTACGGCGAGCACGGCACGCTGATCAACTCCGGCGAGTTCGACGGCCTCGACTTCGCTGGCGCGTTCGACGCCATTGAAGTGGCGCTGATCAAGAAAAACCTCGGTGCCTCGCGCACCCAGTTCCGCCTGCGCGACTGGGGCATCAGCCGTCAGCGCTACTGGGGCTGCCCGATCCCGATCATCCACTGCACCACCTGCGGTGATGTGCCGGTCCCGGAAGATCAATTGCCTGTGGTACTGCCGGAAGACGTGGTGCCGGACGGCGCGGGCTCGCCATTGGCGCGCATGCCTGAGTTCTACGAGTGCGCTTGCCCGAAATGTGGCGCACCGGCCAAGCGTGAAACCGACACCATGGACACCTTCGTCGAGTCCTCGTGGTACTACGCCCGTTACGCCTCGCCACACTATGAAGGCGGTCTGGTTGAAAAATCGGCGGCTGACCACTGGTTGCCGGTGGATCAGTACATCGGCGGTATCGAACATGCCATTCTTCACCTGCTGTACGCGCGTTTCTTCCACAAGTTGATGCGCGACGAAGGCCTGGTGAGCTCCAACGAGCCGTTCAAGAACCTGCTGACCCAGGGCATGGTGATCGCCGAGACTTACTACCGTCGTGAAGCCAACGGTGCTTACACCTGGTTCAACCCGGCGGACGTCGAACTCGAACGCGACAGCAAGGCCAAGGTCATCAGCGCCAAGCTGATTGCAGACGGTCTGCCGGTGGAAATCGGCGGCACCGAGAAGATGGCCAAGTCGAAGAACAACGGCGTCGACCCACAGTCGATGATCGACCAGTTCGGCGCCGACACCTGCCGTCTGTTCATGATGTTCGCCTCGCCCCCTGACATGAGCGCGGAATGGTCCGACTCTGGCGTCGAGGGTTCGCACCGTTTCCTCAAGCGCGTCTGGCGCTTGGCTCAAGCCCACGTCACTCAGGGTTTGCCGGGCAAACTGGACGTCGCCAGCCTGAACGACGAGCAGAAAGCCATTCGTCGTTCGATCCACCTGGCCATCAAGCAGGCCAGCCACGACGTCGGCCAGAACCACAAATTCAACACCGCCATCGCCCAGGTGATGACGCTGATGAACGTGCTGGAAAAAGCCGCGCAAGGCACCGAACAGGATCGCGCACTGGTTCACGAAGGTCTGGAAGCCGTGACGTTGCTGCTGGCTCCGATCACCCCGCACATCAGCCACGAGCTGTGGCATCAACTGGGTCACGCTGGCCCGGTGATCGACGCCGGTTGGCCGGTGGTGGACGAAACCGCGCTGGTGCAGGACAGCCTGACGTTGGTCATCCAGGTCAACGGCAAGCTGCGCGGCCAGATCGAAATGCCGGCGACCGCGACTCGCGAAGAAGTCGAAGCCGCTGCCCGGGTCAACGAGAACGTGCTGCGCTTCGTCGACGGCCTGACTATTCGTAAAGTGATTGTAGTGCCCGGGAAACTGGTCAATATCGTCGCCAGCTAAAATTGGATCAGGCGCCAGGTGAGCCTGGCGCCGAGTAAAACCTTTCGGGCCGCACGATCGGCCCACATGGTTTCAAGGGGAGCAACAAGATGATCAAACGCAATTTGCTGGTGATGGGCCTCGCGGTCCTGTTGAGCGCCTGCGGGTTCCAGCTGCGCGGCACCGGCACCAATGAAATGGCGATCAGGGAGCTCGATCTGAGCGCCCGCAACGCCTACGGCGAAACCGTGACGCAATTGCGTCAGGTATTGCAAAGCAGCGGCGTCAAGGTTTACGCCGGAGCGCCGTACAAGCTTGTGTTGACGGATGAGCAGGAAAGCCAGCGCATCCTCAGCTACGCCGGTGCCGGCCGTACTGGCGAGTATCAGGTGAGCACCGTGCTGAGCTACGACATCCGGGGTGCGCAAGGCCTGCCGCTGCTGAGCGACAAGCTCGAAGTGCAGAAGATCTTCATCCACGACGGCAACAACCTGGTGGGTTCCGACCAGGAAGCCAATACGGCTCGCACAGAAACCCGTCGCGAGTTGGTTCAACGCATGATGCTGCGCCTGTCACAACTCACGCCGACTCAGTTGGATCAGTTGCAACAGACCGCCGACGCCAAGGCAAAAGCCGAAGCCCAGGCACTGGAAGCGGCGCAGAAAGCTGAAGCGGAAACCCCGCGTCAGTCGCCTATCGAAATCCCGCAGCAATAAGACTTACGGGGCGCCCAGGCGCCCCGTTCGCCCTTTCTTATGAAACTCGCCCCCGCCCAACTCGCCAAACACCTGCAAGGTGCCCTCGCGCCGGTCTACGTCATCAGCGGCGATGACCCGCTGCTGTGCCAGGAAGCCGCCGACGCCATTCGTGCCGCTGCTCGCCAACAGGGTTTTGACGAACGCCAGGTCTTCGCCGCCGACGCCAGTTTCGACTGGGGGACGTTGCTGCAAGCCGGTGCAAGCATGTCGCTGTTCGCTGAAAAGCGCCTGCTGGAGCTGCGCTTACCCTCCGGCAAACCCGGTGACAAAGGCGCCGCGGCCTTCATCGAGTACTGCTCGCGCCCGGCCGAAGACACGGTGCTGCTGATCAGCCTGCCCAAGCTCGATGGCAGTGCGCAGAAAACCAAGTGGGGCAAGGCACTGGTCGAAGGGCAGCAGACGCAGTTCGTGCAGATCTGGCCGGTGGATGCCAACCAGTTGCCCAGCTGGATTCGTCAACGGTTGTCCCAGGCCGGGCTTTCTGCCAGCCAGGACGCCGTGGAACTGATTGCCGCGAGGGTCGAGGGCAACCTGTTGGCCGCCGCCCAGGAAATCGAAAAACTCAAGCTGATGGCCGAAGGTGGCCAGATCACCGTCGAAACCGTGCAAGCAGCAGTGGCCGACAGTGCGCGCTTCGATGTGTTTGGCCTGACCGACGCGATTCTCAACGGCGAAGCCGCCCATGCCCTGCGCATCCTTGAAGGGTTGCGGGGTGAAGGCGTCGAGCCACCGGTGATTCTCTGGGCGCTGGCCCGGGAGCTGCGTCTGCTGGCCAACCTTTCCCTGCAATACAGCCAGGGTGTGCCGCTGGACAAAGCCTTCAGCCAGGCTCGACCGCCGGTCTGGGACAAGCGCAAACCGCTGATGAGCAAAGCCCTGCAACGCTATCCGGCGCAACGCTGGGCGCAGTTGTTGCTGGAAGCGCAGCGGATTGATGCGCAGATCAAGGGTCAGGCTGCCGGGTCGCCTTGGATGAGTTTGAGTCGGTTGTCGTTGCTGATGGCGGGCCAACGGCTGACGTTGCCTGCGGAGTAAGGTTTTTTGTGGCGAGGGAGCTTGCTCCCGCTGGGTTGCGAAGCGACCCCGCTTATCCCTGAAAGCAGGGGACCGCTGCGCAGTCCAACGGGAGCAAGCTCCCTCGCCACAGATATCATTGCCTACGCAATACGGGGACTAGACAGAACCCCAACTTCAGCAGATTATTTCCCCCGCAAAACCCACTCAATCGAGAGATCTGATCATGAGCAAAAAGCCATCCAAGCATGGCCCCAACAAGGCCAAATCCATCATCGCCCAGCCACTGTTCCGCAGCCGTCAGGAACGAGCCGGCAAGGGCAAAGGCAGCTACCGCCGCGAAGCCTTCCAGTCTAATAGCTGGGAGGCTTCTTACTTTCTGGCGGCCTGAAAGGCAAGCCATCGCTCAACATGTTAAGGTCTGCACCTGATTCGTATTCCCTGGACCTGTGCATGCCCCTTTGTATTTCCCGTCGTTGGCCCCTGCGCCAACTGATCGCTGCCTCCAGCCTCATTTTGCTTGTCGCCTGCGCGGAAAAACCGACCGCCGCCGACGCCCAGCCGCTTCAGACCCTTCCCGTATCGACAGCCCCTGCGGTCATTCCGCCCGTGGTGCCGACCGGTGAAAACCTCGACCTCCAGCCCACCCAGACCTTCGCCGAATGGCAGGCGGGTTTCCGCAAAGACGCGCTAACCGCCGGCATCCGCGCCGATCTGTTCGACCGCGCCTTCGCCAATGTCAGCCTCGACACCAGCGTGATCCGTGCCGATCGCAGCCAACCCGAGTTCTCCCGCCCGGTGTGGGAATACCTCGATGGCGCCCTGTCGCCGCTGCGGGTACGCAAAGGTCAGGCGCTGGTCGGCCAATACGCTGACATTCTGCAAAGCATCGAGCAGCGCTACGGCGTCGATCGCCAGGCCTTGGTGTCGGTGTGGGGCATGGAGAGTAATTTCGGGCAGTTCCAGGGCAACAAGTCAGTGATCAACTCCCTGGCGACCCTGGCCTACGAAGGCCGGCGTCCGGGCTTTGCTCATGCGCAACTGATCGCCGCCCTGCAAATCCTGCAACAAGGCGATATCGAACCGGAGAAAATGCTCGGTTCCTGGGCCGGCGCCATGGGTCAGACCCAGTTCATCCCGACCACCTACAACACCCACGCCGTGGATTTCGACGGTGACGGCCGCCGCGACATCTGGGGCAGCCCGGCCGATGCGCTGGCCTCGACGGCGCACTATCTGCAAAGCTCCGGCTGGCAGAAAGGCCAACCGTGGGGCTTTGAAGTGCAGCTACCAGGCAGTTTCAACTACGTCCTGGCCGACGGCACGATTCGCAAGAGCGTCGCCGAATGGCAACAGTTGGGGGTCTCGCTGCCTAATGGCGCCCAGGTTCCGGCAGGTTCCGAACACCTGTCCGCCGCCCTGCTGCTGCCGGCCGGTTATCGTGGCCCGGCGTTCCTGGTGCTCGACAACTTCCGCGCAATCCTCAAGTACAACAACTCGTCGTCTTATGCATTGGCGGTGAGCCTGTTGTCCGAGCGTTTCAGTGGCGGCGGCCTGATCAATGGCACGTGGCCAAAAGATGACTTGCCGTTAAGCCGCACCGAGCGAATCGAACTGCAAAGCCTGCTGAGTGCGCAGAATTACGATGCGGGCACGGCTGACGGGATCATCGGCGCGAACACTCGCAAAGCGATCCGCAGTGCCCAGCAGTCGTTTGGTTGGCCGGCGGATGGGTATCCGACGCACAAGTTGCTTGAAGGCCTGCGTAACCGCTAAAAAGCTTCGCGGGCAAGCCTCGCTCCTACGGGATCACACCATCCTGCAGGAGAGAGGTTTGCCCGCGAAGACTTACTGACAGGCGCTATCGCACTACCGCTTGACGACCACATCCTGTTCCAACACCAATTCCTTCTTCCCCGCATCCAGCCGAACCAGCGCGCCCATCGGCAACGTCAGGTTCGGATCGCAGTGCCCGCTGCGCCACCCGGCCAACACCGGTATCCGCAACGGCTCGAACGTCTGCTTGAGCAACCGCTCCAGCGCAACCGTATCAACCCCCGCCACATCGCCCACCAGCACCCCACGCAACTTGCCCAGCGTGCCGGCCAGGCGCAGATGAGTCAGCAAGCGGTCGATGCGATACAGCGGTTCGTTGATGTCCTCAATGAAAAGAATGACGCCTTCAGCCTCCATCTCAAATGGCGTGCCCATGGTTGCGGCAATCATCGACAGATTGCCCCCCAGCAACCGGCCGTGAGCGATGCCGGGCTCGATCGTGGTCAGCGGCCAGGCCACCGGGTGCGAAAGCACACTGCCCGCCTTCACCTGCCCTCTGAGCATGTTGAAAAACGAAGACTCGGTCGGTTTTTGCTTCTCGCCCAGCAAATCGGCATTAAGCAGAGGACCATGAAAGGTCACAAAACCGGCGTAACGGCTGATCGCCACGTGCAGCGCAGTGATGTCGCTGTAGCCGATAAACGGCTTGGCGTTGTTTTGCAGCAATTCGAAATCGATACGATCGAGCAAACGCGGCGTACCATAACCGCCCCGCAGGCAAATGATCGCGTCGACTTCCGTGTCGGCGAACGCGGCGTGCAAGTCATTGAGCCGCACGTCGTCGCTGCCGGCCAGGTAGCCATCCTGTTCGTACACCCCGGGAAATATCCGCAGCGCATAACCGCGAGCGCGCATCCAGGCAACGGCTTTATCGGTGTCCAGCCCGGCAGGCCCGGCGGGCGCAATCACGCCGATCAGCCCTTCCGAGGGCAAGGCCGGAACGGCTGAGTGAGGAAACAGCGTGTGGGTCGGTCGAACAGTCATCCATGAATCTCCCTGCGTGAAAAGCTTCAGCACACAGTAGTCAGGAACGGGGACAAACAGAAGAGGATCAATCGCCCCGCAGGTTGCAGGAAAAGACGGTTGCGGCCGTAGGCACGGCCAACAAAAACGCCCGCAAGGCTGAAAAGCCTTACGGGCGCTTTATTACAGAGACGACATCAATTCAGCTTTGACCAGCTTCGCCTGTTCGTCGGCGTGGTACGAGGAACGCACCAACGGGCCGGAAGCGACGTTTTTGAAGCCCATTTTGTAGCCTTCCTCGGCGAACCAGGCGAAGGTATCCGGATGCACAAAACGCTCCACCGGCAAGTGACTGCGCGACGGTTGCAGGTACTGGCCGAGGGTCAGCATGTCGATGTCATGTTCGCGCATACGCTTCATGACTTCGATGACTTCTTCGTCGGTTTCGCCCAGGCCCAGCATCAGGCCGGACTTGGTCGGAATGTGCGGCATCATCTGCTTGAAGCGTTGCAGCAGGGTCAGCGACCACTGGTAATCCGAACCCGGACGCGCAGCCTTGTACAGGCGCGGCACGGTTTCCAGGTTGTGGTTGAACACATCCGGTGGCTCGGCGGCGGTGATTTCCAGCGCAACGTCCATGCGGCCACGGTAGTCCGGGACCAGAGTTTCGAGCTGCACGTTCGGCGACAGTTTACGGATCTCGCGGATGCAGTCGGCAAAATGCTGGGCACCGCCGTCACGCAGGTCGTCGCGGTCGACCGAGGTGATCACCACGTACTTGAGTTTCAGGTCGGCGATGGCGATGGCCAGGCTTTCCGGCTCATTGACGTCCAGAGGCTTCGGACGGCCGTGGCCAACGTCGCAGAACGGGCAGCGACGGGTGCAGATGTCGCCCATGATCATGAAGGTCGCGGTGCCGCCGGAGAAGCACTCGCCGAGGTTCGGGCAGGACGCCTCTTCGCACACGCTGTGCAGCTTGTGTTTGCGCAGCAGGGCCTTGATGCGGTCGACTTCCGGCGAAACCGGGATGCGCACGCGGATCCAGTCAGGTTTTTTCGGCAGTTCGGTGGTCGGAATGATCTTTACCGGGATACGTGCAACCTTCTCGGCGCCGCGCAGCTTGACGCCGGCTTCAACCTTGGCACGCGGGGCCGGACGCTCGGTAACATCCAGCGTCGGGATCATGGTTTGCACTGCATCAGTAGTCATATCAGTCGATTCCGCCCGTTAGGGTCGTCTGCTCAGCATAGTCGAGGTGTTTGACGAGCTGCGCGCGCAGCCGGGCACTTACCTCGGCAAATTCAATCGATCCTGCGTGATCGCTCAGCTGGGTCATCGCCAGCCCGGCGTAGCCGCAGGGATTAATCCGTCGAAACGGTTCCAGGTTCATGTCCACGTTCAGGGCCAGGCCATGAAAGGAACAACCGTGGCGGATCCGCAGACCCAGGGAGGCGATTTTCGCCCCATTGACATAGACACCCGGCGCATCAGGCTTGGCCGCTGCGGTCACGCCATAGCTGTCCAGCAGCTCGATCAGGCAGTGTTCCATGCGGGTGACCAGGTCACGCACGCCGAAACCCAGTTTGCGCACGTCGAGCAACAGGTAGGCCACCAACTGGCCGGGACCGTGGTAAGTCACCTGACCACCGCGATCGACCTGCACCACCGGGATATCCCCCGGCAGCAGCAAGTGCTCGGCCTTGCCGGCCTGGCCCTGGGTGAACACCGGCGGGTGTTCGACCAGCCAGATCTCGTCCGCGGCATTGCTGCCGCGTTCGTTGGTGAAGCGTTGCATGGCATGCCAGACCGGCTCGTAAGCCATCTGGCCGAGCTCGCGAAAGCCCAGCGTGCCAGACATCACAGCACCATGTGCACGAAACCGGTAGCCCGCAGTTCGCTGTTGATGTCGTACAGCTGGTCTTGACCGGTGGCGATGATGTGCAACTGGATGGTGGTGTACTTGCCGTTGCTGCTCTGGCGCTCGTCCACCCTTTCATCGTTGATCGTTGCGTGCTTCTTAACGATATCGATGATCTTTTGCTTGATGTCCACAATGGTGTCGCCGATCACTTTGATCGGGTAATCATTGGAAGGAAATTCGATCTTTGGCGCCTTTACTTCGGTATCTGTCATGGCGTAACGGCCTCGTAAGCCGTGGCAACGGACATGGCCCCGCTCCGGATTGGAACGGGGCCATGCAAGTCCACACTAATTCAGTTGAACAAGCCGTAGAAGAATAGACGGATGCTATCCCACATGCGGCGGAAGATACCACCCTCCTCGACAGCGTCCAGGGCGATCAGGTCGGCGCTATGCACCACTTTGTCGTCCAGTTTCACTTCGACTTTACCGATTACGTCGCCCTTGGCGATAGGCGCAACCAGTTGCGGGTTCATGGTCATGCTGGCGGCGAGCTTTTTCAGCTGGCCTTTTGGCAGGGTCATGGTCAGGTCTTCAGCCAGGCCGGCCTTGACTTGATTGGTGCTGCCTTTCCAGACAGGGGCCTGAGCCAGCTCGGCGCCTTTCTGATAGAAGGTCTGGGTTTCGAAGAAGCGGAAACCGTAGGTCAGCAGCTTCTGGGTTTCAGAAGCACGGGCCACTTCGCTGTTGGTGCCGAACACCACGGCGATCAGGCGCATGCCATCACGTACAGCCGAAGACACCATGCAGTAGCCGGCTTCGTCGGTGTGACCGGTTTTCAGACCGTCGACAGTCTTGTCACGCCACAGCAGCAGGTTGCGGTTAGGCTGCTTGATGCCGTTCCAGAAGAACTCTTTCTGCGAGTAGATCGCATAGTGAGCCGGGTCTTCGTGGATGATCGCGCGAGCCAGCACCGCCATGTCGTGAGCCGACGAGTAGTGCTCAGGGTTCGGCAGACCGGTCGGGTTCATGAAGTGGCTGTTGGTCATGCCCAGATCGGCCACGGTTTTGTTCATCATGTCGGCGAATGCGTCTTCGCTGCCGGCGATGTGCTCGGCGAGCGCAACACTGGCGTCGTTACCCGACTGGATGATGATGCCGTGCAGCAGGTCGCTGACAGTGACTTGCGAACCCACCTTGATGAACATCCGCGAACCGCCGGTACGCCAGGCGTTTTCGCTGACGGTCACCGGATCGTTTTCACCGATCTGGCCACGACGGATTTCCAGGGTCGCGATGTACGCGGTCATCAGCTTGGTCAGGCTGGCCGGTGGCAGACGCTGGTCACCGTTGTTCTCGACCAGCACGTTGCCGCTGCTGGCGTCCATGAGTACGTAGGATTTAGCGGCCAGTTGTGGTGGCGACGGCATCATCTCGACCGCGAACGCGGCAGGCGAGAGGAGCAGCGGGACTAGCAGACACAGGCGTTTGGCAAAGGTGGTGATGTTCATCCGTCTCTCGAAATCGCTAATGGAAACTGCCCGAAGGCAAAACTAATCAGATGGCCTTCTAACGGGCCATCGCGTGTTCAGTTGCTCACTCAGAACCCTTGCCGGGCTTTTGTTCTTCAACGAGCCAACAACCAGGTCCACCCCCCAAACCGCAAGCGAACCGTCAATCAAGTACTACGTATTATTCGGCGGTGACCACGCTCGGCGAACCGAGATTGGCCAGGCGCACACTGTTCTGCACTTGCTGGATTTCACCCGGCGAACCGATCGGCCCCAGGCGCACCCGATGCAGCGTCTGTTGATTACGCACGATCGAGCTGATGAACACCGGAGCGCTCACCATCCCGCTGAGCTTCGATCTCAGGAGTTCGGCAGCGTCCGGGTTGGCGAACGCGCCCACCTGCAGATACTGGCCAGAGGCTGGTACAGAAGCGTTTTTTTTTGCATCAATCTGCACGGGCACCACGGCTGCCGCGTGTTGCTGCGGCGGTGGCGTCCATTGCTCGACGGTGCCCGCCGAAGCGGTAATCGTCGGCGCGGCATTTTGCGCTACCTGCGGTTCGTTGAGCATCAAAGGCGCCGGACGGCCCTTTTGTGCCCACCACTGTTGCGGATCGATACCCTCGACCTTCACCCGTGCGGTGCCGGTTTCGGCGTAACCGAGTTTTTTCGCGGCGGCGTAGGACAAGTCGATGATGCGGTCCGAGTAGAACGGCCCGCGGTCGTTGACCCGCAGGATCACGCTCTTGTGGTTGTCCAGGTTGGTCACCCGGACGTAACTCGGCAGTGGCAATGTCTTGTGGGCGGCACTCATGCCGTACAGGTCGTACACCTCGCCATTGGCGGTGTTCTGACCGTGGAATTTGGTGCCGTACCAGGATGCCGTGCCCGAGGCGACGTAGGTCTTGGATTCTTGCAGCGGAAAGTAAGTCTTGCCCAGCACGGTGTAAGGATTGGCTTTGTAAGGACCGGAGTGCAGGGTCGGCGTGGCATCCGGGATGCGCGATACGTCGACGTCCCACCATGGCGCGCCGTCTTTGTGCGCACGGTTGATGTCCAGGCCAGGCGTTGCGCGCACGGCCGTTGAAGG
Organism: Pseudomonas sp. FSL W5-0299; assembly: GCF_005930655.1. Lineage (NCBI taxonomy): Bacteria > Pseudomonadati > Pseudomonadota > Gammaproteobacteria > Pseudomonadales > Pseudomonadaceae > Pseudomonas > Pseudomonas sp. FSL W5-0299. Next base: position 20,516 of record NZ_RXHX01000037.1, on the reverse strand, counting down.
CTTTTGCGTCGGCGCGCGGCTGGTCGAACAACTGGCGACCAGCACCGCCAAGGCGGCGAATGCCATCAGCTTCAGGGGTTTATTCATAGGCAATGCCCGCATTACTTGACGCCCCGTGCTTGGACCAGCTGTTCAGACAGTTGATGTACCGCCATGGCGTACATCACGCTGCGGTTATATCGCGTGATTGCGTAAAAATTCTTCAGGCCCATCCAGTACTCCGGGCCATTGTCACCTTCCAGGCGGAAAGCCGTGACCGGCATATCATCGCGCAGCGCATCATGACTCGACCAGCCCAAGGCTCGCAACTCCCCGACCGTTTTAGTCGGCTCGATGCCTGTCGTCAAACCTTCATCCACTTGCTCGCCACGCACATCGGCGCGACTGACCACCGGCTCGCCGGCGACCCAGCCGTGACGCTTGAAATAACTGGCGACGCTGCCGATGGCATCGTCCGGGTTGGTCCAGATATTAATGTGGCCGTCACCGTCGAAGTCCACCGCATAGGCGCGAAAGCTGCTCGGCATGAACTGCGGCAAACCCATGGCGCCGGCGTAAGAGCCTTTGAGAGTCAGCGGGTCGACCTGCTCCTCACGGGCCAGCAACAGGAACTCACGCAATTCCTTGCGGAAGAATTCTGCACGGGGAGGATAGTCGAAACCCAGGGTCGACAAAGCGTCGATCACCCGGAAATTGCCGGTATTGCGGCCGAAAAAGGTCTCAACCCCGATGATCGAGACGATAACCTGAGCCGGCACGCCATATTCCTGCTCGGCACGGGCCAGTACCGCTTCGTGCTGACGCCAGAAGTCCACACCACGGGCGATGCGCGCGTCGGTGATGAACATCGGGCGATATTCGTTCCACTGCTTGACCCGCTCGGCGGGTTTCGAGATCGCGTCCAGAATCGACTGCTTGCGCTCGGCTTCGCGGAACACGCCCATCAGCTGTTCACCGGCAAAACCGTAGTCGCGGGTCATTTCACCGACGAATTCGGCCACCTGGGGTGAACCTTCGTAATCGCCGGCCAACGCGTCCTGCGTTGTGCCAAGGATGCTTACCAGGCCGACCCATGGCGCGTATCGAGTCGCCCAGCCGCGCATTACTTGCATTGACATCTTCACCTTATTCAAACCTGTGCGATCCACTTACGATGGGTATGGATCGACATCAAAACCCCAAACGCTGACAGCAGCGTCACCAGCGAAGTTCCTCCGTAGCTAATGAACGGCAACGGCACCCCCACGACCGGCAACAGGCCACTGACCATACCGATGTTGACGAAAACGTAAACAAAAAACGTCATGGTCAGGCTGCCCGCGAGCAATTTGCCGAACAATGTCTGGGCCTGGGCGGTTATCACCAGCCCACGACCGATCAACAACAGGTAAATCAACAGCAGTGCGCAGATGCCCACCAGGCCGAATTCTTCGCCCATCACCGCAATAATGAAGTCGGTGTGGCTTTCCGGCAGGAAGTCCAAGTGCGACTGAGTGCCGAGCAGCCAGCCTTTGCCGAACACGCCGCCGGAACCGATGGCGGCTTTCGACTGAATGATGTTCCAGCCCGTGCCGAGCGGATCGCTCTCGGGATCAAGGAACGTCAGGACGCGCTGCTTCTGGTAGTCGTGCATCACGAAGTACCACATGGCCACAGACACCGGCACGGCGGCAGCAATCACGCTGAGAATCCAGCGCCAGCGCAACCCGCCCATGAACAAGACGAAGGCGCCACCGGCGAGAATCAGCAGCGAAGTGCCGAGGTCCGGCTGACGCACGATCAGGATGAAGGGCAAGCCGATCAGGAACAGACTGACCCCCACATGCTTGAGCTGCGGCGGCAACGTGCGCTTGGACAAGTACCAGGCGATGGTCGCCGGCATCAGGATCTTCATGAACTCCGAAGGCTGGAAACGGATCACCCCCGGGATGTTGATCCAGCGCGTGGCGCCCATGGCGTTGTGGCCCATGACGTCCACCACCACCAACAACAACACGCCAATCACGTAACCGACCGGCACCCAACGCGCCATGAATCGCGGCTCGAACTGGGCGATGACGATCATCGACACCAGGCCGATGCCGAACGAAGTGGCTTGCTTGGCCAGCAGGTCCCAGCTCTTGCCACTGGCCGAATACAGCACGAACAGACTGCCGGCGGCGAGGGTCAGCAACAGGATCAGCAACGGGCCGTCGATGTGCATGCGTTGCAACAGCGTCGCACGGCGACGCATCACATCCTCACTGGAGAGAATGCGATCGAAATTACTCTTCACGGGCCGTAGCCTCCGCACTGATAGGGCTGGCGTATTCGGCCTTCAACCGACCGTCCTGGTCCAGAAGCCAGGCGTCCATGATCTGACGCACCACAGGCGCTGCGACGCCGGAACCGGACTCGCCGTTCTCGACCATCACCGACACCACGATTTGCGGGTTGTCAGCCGGTGCGAAGCCGACGAACAAGGCGTGGTCACGATGGCGCTCCTGAACCTTGGAGCGGTCGTACTTCTCACCCTGCTTGATCGCGACCACCTGGGCCGTACCACTTTTGCCCGCGATGCGGTATTGCGCACCGATCGCCGCTTTGCGCGCCGTACCCCGGGCACCGTGCATCACCTGCTGCATGCCATGGTTGACCTTGGTCCAGTCGGACGGGTCGCGCAGGATGATGTCCGGCATCGGGTTGTCATCCTTCGGCCGCTCGCCTTCGACGGTCTTGGCCAGGTGCGGACGGTTCCAGACACCCTTGCTCGCGACCAGCGCTGTGGCTTGGGCCAATTGCAAGGGCGTTGATTGCATGTAGCCCTGACCAATCCCGAGAATCAGCGTTTCGCCCGGGAACCAGGCCTGACGCCGGGTTGCACGCTTCCACTCACGTGTTGGCATCAGCCCCGGCGACTCCTCGAACATGTCCAGCGAAACCTTCTGGCCGATACCGAACTTGCTCATATACGCCGACAGCCGATCGATCCCCAGTTTGTGAGCCAGATCGTAGAAATAGGTGTCGTTGGACCGCATGATCGCCGTGTCGAGGTCCACGTAGCCGTCACCGGTACGGTTCCAGTTACGGTATTTGTGGTCATAGTTGGGCAGCTGGTAGTAGCCGGGGTCGTACACCCGACTTGATGCAGTCACGACACCGGCATCCAGGCCGGCAATCGCCACCGCCGGCTTGATGGTCGAACCCGGCGGGTACAAACCGCGCAGCACGCGGTTGAACAGCGGCCGGTCGATGGAGTCGCGCAGCTCGGCATAGGCCTTGAAGCTGATGCCGGTGACGAACAGGTTCGGATCGAAACTCGGCGCACTGACCATCGCCAGCACTTCGCCGGTTTTCGGATCGAGCGCCACCACGGCGCCACGACGACCGCCAAGTGCGGCTTCGGCGGCTTCTTGCAATTTGATGTCCAGGCTCAGGACGATGTCCTTGCCGGGAATCGGATCGGTACGCTTGAGTACGCGCAATACGCGGCCGCGAGCGTTGGTTTCGACTTCTTCGTAGCCCACCTGACCGTGCAGCTCCGGCTCGTAGAAACGCTCGATGCCGGTTTTGCCGATGTGGTGCGTGCCGCTGTAATTGACCGGATCGAGAGACTTCAGCTCTTTCTCGTTGATCCGCCCCATGTAACCCACCGAGTGCGCAAAGTGCGGGCCCTGCGGGTAGTGACGCACCAACTGCGCGACCACTTCCACGCCCGGCAGACGGAACTGATTCACCGCGATACGGGCGATCTGTTCCTCAGACAGCTCGAACAGGATCGGCACCGGCTCGAACGGACGACGCCCCTGACGCATGCGCTTCTCGAAGATCACCCGGTCCTCGGGCGTCAGCTCCAGCACTTCGACGATCACGTCGAGTACTTGCTGCCAGTCACCGGACCGTTCGCGGGTCATGCTCAGGCTGAAGCTGGGCCGGTTATCGGCCACCACCACGCCATTGCGGTCGAAGATCAACCCGCGAGTCGGCGGAATCGGCTGTACGTGGACGCGGTTGTTTTCCGACAGGGTGGAGTGGTACTCGTACTGAATCACCTGGAGGAAATACAGCCGCGCGATCAGCACGCAGATCAGCAACACCACCGCAATAGCCCCGAACACGACGCGGCCACGCACCAGACGGGCGTCTTTTTCGTGGTCCTTGATGCGGATCGGCTGGGGCATGAGAGCAGAACTACTTGTGGTAAGGGTGGCCGGACAGAACTGTCCAGGCACGATACAGCTGTTCACCGATCAGAATCCGCACCAGCGGGTGCGGCAACGTCAACGGCGACAACGACCAGCGCTGATCGGCCCGCGCACAGACTTCCGGCGCCAGCCCTTCGGGGCCGCCGACCATGAAGTTCACCGTGCGCGAGTCCAGCCGCCAGCGATCGAGCTCGACCGCCAACTGCTCGGTGCTCCAGGGCTTGCCGTGGACTTCCAGGGTCACAACACGCTCATTCGGCCCGACCTTGGCCAGCATGGCTTCGCCTTCCTGACGGATGAAGCGCGCCACGTCGGCGTTCTTGCCACGGGTGTTGAGCGGTATTTCCACCAGTTCCAGCGCCAGCTCGGACGGAAGACGCTTGGCATATTCATGCCAGCCTTCTTCCACCCACTTGGGCATGCGGGAGCCGACGGCGATCAGTCGCAGTCGCACAGCGGTCCCTTATTGCTGGTCTTTGTTGAGCTTGACGAAGTGCTCATGGGTGTTTTCCGGGCTGTGGTGAGCCGCGTTCAGAGCACGGCTCTGCTCTGCACCGGACCACAGACGCTCGAGGTCGTAAAACTGACGAGCCGAGGCAGTCATCATGTGCACGATGACATCATCCATATCCAGCAGCACCCAGTCGCTGTCGCCCTTGCCTTCTTCACCCAGTGGCTTGACGCCCAGGGCTTTGACGGCTTCGCGAACCTTGTCCAGCATCGCGCCGATCTGGCGGTTGGAGGTACCGGTCGCGATGATCATGTAGTCAGTGATGCTCTGCTTTTCACGAACGTCGATGACCTGGATGTCCTGGCCCTTCACGTCTTCCAGGGCGGCTACGGCCACCTTGACCAGCTCGTCACCTTTCAAAGGTTCAGTGGTGAGAACCGGCTCAGGCAGCGGGGCGCTTTTGAACGTGCCTTTGCGCTTTACTTTAGTTACGTCTTTGTTCGTCATATAAAACTCGTTTTGCTCGTATGTTCGGGCGCTTCAATACACGTCATTACGTGCCTGGAAGCGTGCCCTCTTTTCAGTTCGACGCACGGTAGAGACCGTGCGCATCGATGTAGGCCAGGACCGCGTCGGGCACCAGGAAACGTACCGACTTACCGCTGGCCAGCAGTTGACGGATCTGGGTGGCGGATACCGCGAGCGGCGTCTGCCAGACGAATGCAATCTGTCCGCTCGGCCCTTTGAGGGCCAGCGGGTCGCTCACCGAGCGTGCCGCCAACAGATTGCGCAAGGCATCCGGCGGCTCGCTGTCGGCATCCGGGCGTTGCAGCACCAGGATGTGGCAATGCTGGAGCAACTCTTCCCAGCGGTGCCAAGTGGGCAGGCCGCAAAATGCGTCCCAGCCCAAAAGTAGAAAAACCTGGTCAGAGGCGGCCAGTTCGGCGCGCATCAGTTCCAGGGTGTCGATGGTGTAGGACGGTTTGTCCCGCTGCAATTCGCGGGCGTCCACCACCAACGGCGCCACACCGGCCACCGCGCACTCGACCATCGCCAGACGGTCCTTTGCCGACACCTGCGGCGTACCGCGATGCGGCGGCCTGGCACTGGGTGTCAGGCGTAACTCATCGAGCGCCAGCGACTCAGCGACTTCCAGCGCACCGCGCAAATGGCCGATGTGCACCGGGTCGAACGTCCCGCCCAGCACGCCAATGCGTCTTGGCGCAGGCTCGCTGGCGGTTTGCGGTGCTGACGGTTTGAGGTCGCCCAAGTCAGACCGACGCCTGGCCGCGCAACTGGCCATCACCGACCACGATGTACTTCTCGCAGGTCAGACCTTCGAGACCCACCGGGCCGCGGGCGTGCAGCTTATCAGTAGAAATGCCAATCTCGGCACCCAATCCGTATTCAAAGCCATCGGCGAAGCAGGTCGGCGTGTTGATCATCACCGATGACGAATCGACCTCCGCCACAAAACGCCGGGTGTCGGCGAGGTTTTCGCTGACGATCGAGTCGGTGTGATGCGAACCGTACTGATTGATGTGTTCGATCGCCTGGTCCAGCCCGTCAACGACGCGGATCGAAAGAATCGGCGCCAGGTATTCGGTGCCCCAGTCTTCTTCGCTGGCCGCCACGGCATCGATGATCACCCGGGTACGTTCGCAACCGCGCAGTTCGACGCCTTTTTCGCGGAACTGTGCAGCCATCGACGGCAGGAAATCCTTGGCAACGGCTTGATCCACCAGCAGCGTTTCCATCGCACCGCAGATGCCGTAACGGTAAGTCTTGGCATTGAAGGCGATGCGCTGGGCTTTCGGCAGATCGGCGTGGGCGCTGACGTAGACGTGGCAGATGCCGTCCAGGTGTTTGATCACCGGCACGCGGGCATCGCGGCTGACGCGTTCGATCAGACCACGGCCACCACGGGGCACGATGACGTCGACGTATTCCGGCATGGTGATCAACGCGCCAACGGCCGCACGATCAGTGGTTTCGACCACTTGCACCACGGCAGCCGGCAGCTCGGCTTCGGCGAGGCCGCGCTGGATGCAGGCGGCAATGGCGCGATTGGAATTGATTGCCTCGGAACCGCCACGCAGGATCGTCGCGTTGCCCGACTTCAGGCAAAGGCTCGCGGCATCGATGGTTACGTTCGGCCGGGATTCGTAGATGATCCCGATCACGCCCAACGGCACGCGCATCTTGCCGACCTGGATGCCCGACGGCCGATAGCTCATGTCGCGAATCGCGCCGACCGGGTCCGGCAGTGCCGCCACCTGACGCAAACCGACGATCATGCCGTCGATGCGCTCCGGGGTCAGCGCCAGACGCTCAAGCAATGCCAGCTCAAGACCATTGGCGCGGCCTGCGGCCAAATCCAGTTCATTGGCAGCCGTCAGCTCGGCGCGTGCAGCGTCCAGCGCATTGGCAGCCGCCTGCAACGCGCGGTTCTTCTGCGCAGTGCTGGCACGGCCAATGACGCGAGAAGCCTCGCGGGCGGCGCGACCCAGGCGGGTCATATAGTCAAGAACGGACTCAGTCATGGTCTGTGGGGGTCTTTGCTAAGGTCTTGGTAAAGAGTAAAGCGGCAGATTATAGCTGTCGCGTCCCGGGACTAACAGCGGTGACGGGCGGATGGTCGAAATGGAGGGCAATTTGCCGACGTTCAGCCGGGATTAAGCTGCACATTGTTATCATCACGACTCAATCAGCCTTGATAAACACCGTTCATCATGTCCAACCTGACTGTTCGAGCGTCCGCTGTACGCCTCCCCATGGGGCTCCCGGACGCATTTTTTGACCGCGATGCGCAAACCCTGGCCCGGGATTTACTGGGCAAGGTCATCCGTCACAGGGTCGGCGACCTGTGGCTGAGCGCCCGGATTATCGAAACCGAAGCCTATTACTGCGACGAAAAAGGCAGCCACGCGTCCCTCGGCTACACAGAAAAGCGTAAGGCTTTGTTTCTGGATGGCGGGCACATCTATATGTATTACGCCCGCGGCGGTGATTCCCTGAACTTCAGCGCCCAGGGGCCGGGCAACGCGGTGCTGATCAAATCTGCCTATCCGTGGGTCGACGAGCTAAGCGGGCCAGCGAGCCTGGCGCAGATGCTGTTGAACAATCCCGACGCCCAGGGTCGTCCTCGCCCGACGCAAAAGCTCTGCGCCGGGCAGACATTGTTGTGCAAGTCGCTGGGGTTGAAGGTGCCCGTCTGGGATGCCAAGCGTTTTGACCATGATGTGTTGCTGGTCGAAGACGTCGGCCCGGCGCCTGCTCAGATCATCCAGACCACGCGCCTGGGCATTCCCCACGGACGCGACGAACATTTGATGTATCGCTTCGTCGATGCGGCTTACGCGCCACATTGCACGCGGAACCCGCTACGACGGGGGCAGGTCGAAGGTCGCGATTATTTTTTGCTGACTTGAAGATGGAAAATCCCTGTGGGAGCGAGCCTGATCGCGATAGCAAGTATCAGGCGACATCGGTTTCGAATGTCAGTCCGCTATCGCGAGCAGGCTCGCTCCTACAGGGGACTTGTGGTGCCTGGAAGGTTGCGTGCGCGCCTTTCGAGCCCAATTGAACATCAGAGGGAGTTGTTTTTATGGGCCCATGGCTCGATAGCGTGACCGGTTGGCTGGCGGCTAACCCGCAATGGCTGGCCGCGGCGGTGTTCATCGTGGCATTCGTGGAGTGCCTGGCGATTGCCGGGCTGATTGTGCCCGGCACAGTGTTGCTGTTCGCCGTGGCGGTACTGGCCGGCAGCGGGGCGCTGTCATTGAGCGAAACGCTATTGCTGGGGTTTACCGCTGGCGTGCTGGGCGACATCGTTTCGTACTTCATCGGTCGACATTTTCACCAGAATATCCGGCGCCTGCCGGGGTTGCGCCACCATCCGGAATGGATCGCCGGCGCCGAGGCGTATTTCCAGCGATACGGTATTGCCAGCCTGTTGGTCGGACGTTTTATCGGCCCGCTACGCCCGATGCTGCCGATGGTTGCCGGGATGTTCGACATGCCGTTCCCGCGTTTCGCCGCTGTCAGTTTGTTGGCCGCCGCGGGCTGGAGCGTCGCTTACTTGCTGCCTGGCTGGGCCACGGGCGCAGCGATTCGCTTGCCATTGCCCGACGGGTTCTGGCCTGAGGCAGGAATCGTCGCCGGCAGCATTGCGGTAATGATCGGCTTGAGCGTAACCAGCAGCCTGCGCCGCCATCGCCACGCCACCGCCTATATAGCCGGCCTCGGCCTGTTAATTCTGGCAGGGCTGTTTATCGGCTACCCGCACCTCACCGCGCTCGACCAAGGCGTGATGACCCTGGTGCAGGAACATCGCAGCCCGATGCTCGATGAACTGGCCGTCACCTTCACGCTGATCGGCGAATTCCGCAACATGCTGGTGTTCAGCGCCCTGCTGACCGGCTTGCTGTTGCTCACCCGGCAGTGGCGCCAGGCGATTTTCGCCGGCGGCACCCTGCTCTTCACCGCGCTCGGCAACACGTTCACCAAACAATTTTTCGCCCGCGTGCGCCCGGAAGTACTGAGCGATCCGCTGACCAGCTACAGCATGCCCAGCGGCCATGCATCGGGCGCCTTCGCGTTGTTCCTGACCCTCGCCGTGCTGGCCGGTCGCGGTCAGCCGCCGCGGATGCGCCTGACCTGGTTGCTGCTGGGTTGTTTGCCGGCCCTGACAATCGCCCTGTCCCGGGTGTACCTGGGCGCACATTGGCCAACGGATATATTGGCCGGCGCGATGCTGGCGGCGTGCGTGTGTGCCGCCAGCTTGTGGCTGAGCCAGCGCCAGACACCGCTCAATGCCATGCCACCCAAGATCTGGTGGCTGGTATTGCCGGCGATGGTGGCGTTGTTCGGGTTCTTTGCATTGCGACATTTGCCGAATGCAATGTTGAGATATGCGTATTAGGCTGTTGCCTGATGAGGTACACGCCATCAGCTTGCAAAACTGATGGCGTTTTTTTATTTGCGCTCCTCACCCGGCTTATCAACAATCTTGATCACGAAGTTGACGGGATCATTGTTGAACGCATCATGCTTGGAGGTATTAGGATCAACATCTTTAAAATGCACTTTTCCCTTGTCGTTTGCCAGATAGAGCGGCCGACCATTAAGCTCACTCACAAGCTGCACATACCCTGGACCGGCAGCAAAATCATCGAAACTCGCTTGGTCCACCCCATGCTTGCGTATTGAAAACCTGGCACCTTCCGAACCGCTATTCATATATAGATGACGGGTTCCGACATTAACCGTCAAATGACCACCTTCATAGGCGCCTCGAATAACGGCCAGCACTTCATACTTGCCAGCCTTGGGCACAAACTTCAACAATAGAGGCTTGTCATCCTCATGATCGGCGAGCGTCAGAATACTTGTGCTGTCGTCACTCGCCAATGCCACCTCCACGTCCAGGCGTTCGCGCCGGGTGATTCGCGGGTCACGCAGCCTAAGCTTCAGGCGCTGCTGGTTGAGCACCACCGGCGTGCCGTTGACGTAAAGATTAGCGGTAAATGCACTGCTTTGATTTTCCAGGGACATCAATCACCTCAAGATGCTGTTCACTCAATTTTTTTCAGCAAGACGCGCAAAACCCAGTCCGTTGCCGAATAGTTTATAAGTCGTGTACTAAAGAGCCGTCGGAGCGCTTGAAGTCTCGACAGCAGTACCGGAGACTGGAAGTTTTACGCGCTTGCGCTTACGTCGAGCGACAACCATTGAGTCGGCATAGTAAGCAGCGGCATCAATAATATTAGCCGTATTCGGATCGTTGCTCGCGTGCTTTAAAATATAGCGCCCGGCAATATCATCCCAGAACATCCATTCATCTTCATATAGCGTCATAACCACATCCATATAGTTAACCGTTATCCGCTCCATGCGAATAACTGCAAACTACTGACTGAGCTTTACGAAGACAATAGTGGCGAACCGGAGAACTTAATACAAAGTACAACTAGGCAAACAACTCACCTTGCAACTCGTCCAACAGCGCCTGGATCGCATCCAGCCGCTGCTGGGGATCATCGAGTTGCAGCAGGTCGATCTTGTCCACTTCGGCAAACGGCAGCAGATAGGCCAGCTGATTGGCCAGCGACTGTTGCCCGGTCGCTTCGGTGCCCATGTTCAAGGCTTCGACCATCGGGTGTTCTGCCAATGCCTTGAGCAGGGCGACCAGGTCCGCATCCTCATCCTGCAGCGGCTGTTCAGGTTCGTCTTCCAGCCACTCGACCTCAGCGACGGTCAATTGATCGCGCTGTACCTCGGTGCGCAACACATGAAAACGCCGCCCGCCCTGCACGCGAATGCCCAGCAGGCCATTGTCCTGTTGTTTGAAATCAGTGATCAACGCTTCACAGCCGACCAGCGCATAGCCCGCAGGTGCGATGCCCACTTCTTCGCCGTCGAGAATGCACACAACGCCGAAGCCGACGCCCTTTTTCATGCAACTGCCGATCATGTCCAGGTAGCGCGCCTCGAAGATCTGCAAGTCGAGGATGCAGCCAGGAAACAGCACAGTGTTCAGCGGAAAAAGCGGCAAGCTCATAGACATATCCTTAAACCACCATCGACACCGCCAACGGCAGGAACACCGCCGTGGCCACGCCCATCAGACTCATCGCCAGCGCCGCGAAAGCGCCGCATTCTTCACTTTCCTGCAAGGCCACCGAGGTGCCGACCGCATGGGCGGTCATGCCCAGCGCCATGCCCCGGGCTTCAGGGCTGTGCACGCCCAGCCGGGTCAGCATACCCGGACCGAAGATCGCACCGATCACGCCGGTGATCAACACGAACACCGCGGCCAACGCCGCGACACCACCGATCTGCTCAGCCACCAACATGGCAATCGGCGACGTCACTGACTTCGGCGCCATCGTCATCAGGATCATGTGTTCGGCGCCAAACCACCAACCCAGCAACACGCCCATGCCCGTGGCAACCACGCCGCCTATCACCAGCGTAGTAAAAATCGGCCAGAACAACTGCCGAATGCGTCGCAGATTGAGATACAGCGGCACTGCCAGCGCAACGGTCGCAGGTCCGAGCAAGATGCTGAGGATCTCAGTGCTCTTGCGGTACTCGACAAACGTGATCCCACAGACCGTCAGCACACCGATCACCAACAGCATGGAGACCAGCACCGGTTGCAGAAAGATCCAGCGGGTTTTTTCAAAGGCTGCCAGCACCAGTTGATAAGCGCCCAACGTAATGCCGAGGCCGAACAACGGGTGATGAATCACCGAGTCCAGCGCACCCTGCCAATCGAGGATCATGAGCGATCTCCGCGATGGGCATGACGCTTGACCATGCGCTGCATCAGCACCCCGACAAACGCCATGGACAGCACCAGCGACAACACCAGCGCGCCGGCAATGGCCCAGAAGTCTGCGGCGATGTCCTTGGCGTAAACCATCACGCCCACGGCCGGCGGCACCAACAGCAAAGGCAAATAGCGCAGCAGGCTGCTGGCGGCCAGGTTCAACGGCTCGCCGACTTGCCCGCGCGAAATCAGGTACACCAGCAACAGCAGCAGGCCGACAATCGGCCCGGGCAGTACCGGTAAAAACAAATGGTTGATGGCTGTGCCCAGCAATTGGAACAGCACCAGCCAGGTCAGGCCACGTAACAACATCCAGCATCTCCCGCACGCGCGCCCCACCAAAAAGGGGCCGGGCATTATAAGCACGTCAACGCTATGGATCGGCATTCGCCAAAAGCATGGTCAGTTGACCGGAGCAATTTGCCATGTTGATCTAAAGTGGTTCACAGGGAGGCCAAATCCCCCCACTCGAAAAACTATAAATCCGATGAAACCCAAGGAGAGTCTCAATGCCCTATGTTCCCGTTGCAGAGCTCAAAGATTATGTCGGCAAGGAACTCGGACGTTCCGAATGGCTCACCATCGATCAGGAGCGCATCAACCTGTTCGCAGAAGCCACAGGCGATTATCAGTTTATTCACGTCGACCCGGTCAAAGCCGCGCAAACGCCATTTGGCAGCACCATTGCACACGGATTCCTGTCACTGTCGCTGATCCCGAAACTGATGGAAGACATCCTGATCCTCCCTCAAGGGGCGAAGATGGTGGTCAACTATGGCCTGGACAGCGTGCGCTTCATCCAGCCAGTAAAGGTCAACTCCAGGGTTCGGCTCAAGGTCGACATGAACGAAGTCATCGAGAAAAAACCCGGCCAATGGCTGCTCAAAGCCACCGCCACGCTTGAAATCGAAGGCTCGGACAAACCGGCGTATATCGCCGAGCCGCTGTCCCTCTGTTTCGTCTGACACAGGTCTGATTGCGAAACAGCTCACGCTGTTTCGCGCCGTGTCTCTGCCGTGTCTCTATAAATGCGACACATAGCTGCGGCATACTCCGTCGCATAATTGCCCGGATCCCGCTATGCGCTCACTTGCACTCCTCGCCCTGACCCTGTTGCTCACCGCTTGCGGCGACGGCGAATCGCTGCTGCCCCCGGATGCCCGCTTGCCGGACGGCGGGCGCTATCGCGGTGATCTGGTCAACGGCTTGTTGCAAGGCCAGGGCCGCATCGACTACCCCAACGGCAGCTGGTACGCCGGCGAGTTCGACAAGGGGCAATGGCATGGCCAGGGCGAATGGCATGGCAGCAACGGCGAAGTCTATCGGGGCCAATTCAATCAAGGCCTGTTTGACGGCAAGGGCACACTGACCACCAGCGGCAGCAGCTACACCGGCGGATTCAAACTCGGCCGCCGTGACGGTGAAGGCACGCTAAAAGAAAACGCGATGACCTATCGCGGTGAATTCAAGGCCGATCAATATTCAGGGCTCGGGCGTCTCGAACTCGACGACGGCAGTTCCTACCAGGGCCAGTTCGCCAACGGCAAACCCAACGGTGAAGGGCAGCGCGGCGACGCCAGCGGCAATCAGTTCACCGGGCACTTCAAGGACGGTCAGCTGGAAGGCAACGGGACCTTCAACAGCGCCGACGGCGACATCTATGTCGGCGGCTTCAAGAACAATCAACTGCACGGCAAGGGCCGCTACGAAAACGCCGACGGCGATGTCTGGCTGGGCCAGTTCAAGGAAGGCTCGCTGAACGGCAAGGGCGAGTTGATCGGCGCTGACGGCAGTCATTACATCGGCCAGTTCAGCGACTGGCGCTTTACCGGCCAGGGTCGATTGAACCTGCCCGACGGCAGCTTCTACATCGGCCAGTTCGACAATGACAGCTACTCGGGGCGCGGCACCCTGGTGCTCACCGACGGCACGGTGCAAAGCGGAACGTGGGTCAATGGCCAGCGTGTTCGCGATGCCGACGGCAAGTTGCTGCCCGACACCCTGGAGCTCGGCTTGCTGGCCCAGGGTCGGTTACTCGATGACGCTCTGTCCAACGTGCCAGCCTCGACCCCGATGGTCGAGCTGTACACCTTGACCCTGGGCGGCGACGGCAAGCAGAGCGTGTTCCTGCGCGAGTCCGATTATGTCAGCAACATGCTCAGCAGCCGCTTCGGCGCCTTCGGCCAGATCCGCCTGGTGAACCATCGCGATCACCTCGTCGACCGGCCGATGGCCACCCGGGAAAACCTGCGCCGCGCCGCAATGACCCTGGCCGAACGCAGTGGCCCGGAAGACTTGATCTTCATCTACCTGACCAGCCATGGCAGCAGCGAACATGAACTGGTGCTCGACCAGCCGCGCATGGAGCTGGCCGACCTGCCGGCCGACGAACTCGCCGCCGTGCTCGCGCCCTTGAAGAACCGCGACAAGATCGTGGTGATTTCGTCCTGCTATTCCGGCGGCTTCATCCCCGCGCTCAAGGATGAACGCACGCTGATCATGACCGCCTCGCGCGCTGATCGGGTGTCCTTCGGTTGCTCGGAAGAAGCCAATTTCACCTACTTCGGCGACGCGCTGTTCGCCCAGGCGCTGAACCAGACCGACGACCTGGAGCATGCCTTCAAGCTGGCCAAGGCCACGGTGGCAGAGCGTGAACTCGCTGACGGCTTCGAGGCCTCTGAACCGCAGCTCTGGGCGCCGAAAACGGTCCTCTCGCACTGGCAACTCTTGCGCAAACAGCAGGCACGAAAAGCGCTACAAAGTGTCTCTATCAGCAGCAAGGATGCAAAGAGCAACTAAGCTGAACAGTATCAAGGGGGAAACACTATGTACTTGACGCCTCAGCATGTACTGCTTGCCGGAGCTACCGGGTTGACCGGCGAACATCTGCTTGATCGCCTGCTCAATGAGCCAACGATTTCAAGGGTACTGGCCCCCTCACGCCGGCCACTGGCCGAGCATCCCCATCTGGAAAACCCGGTCGGCGACGCGGCGGCGTTTCTGCCGCAACTGAACGGTCGCGTCGACATCGCCTACTGCTGCCTCGGCACCACAATCAAGCAGGCTGGCTCCGAACAAGCCTTTCGTGCGGTCGACCTGGACATGGTGGTGGCGTTCGCCAAACGTGCACGGGAAATGGGTGCCCGGCACCTGATCGTGATCAGTGCCCTGGGGGCCGATCGCAGATCCTCGATTTTCTACAACCGGGTCAAAGGCGAGATGGAGTACGCATTGCGCGCGCAGGACTGGCCGCAGCTGACCATTTGCCGACCTTCGTTGTTGCTGGGCGATCGACTGGAACCGCGCACGGCCGAGCAACTCGTCGGGCCGTTGTCGCGCTTGATCCCTGGCAAGTACCGCGGCATCGAAGCCTGCCAACTGGCTCGCGCCATGTGGAGACTGGCGCTGGAAGAGCAGGATGGGGTACGGATTGTCGAATCGGATGAACTGCGCAAGCTAGGCAAATAATCCTTTGGTGTCTGAGAGGGCGCCTTCGCGGGCAAACCTCGCTCCTACACAGGCAACGGAGAACCCGTAGGAGCGAGGCTTGCCCGCGAAGGGCGCACACCGATTCAAAGCCGAACGCTACAACCCGCCCGTCGCCTGGAAACTCACCCCGATCACCGTCAGCAATGACAACGGCAATAACAGCGTGTCGAGCAACGCGCTGGCCGGCAGGTCGACGCCGGGGTAGCTCGGCGCTTCGGCGCCAAACCGGTCCATGGCGCAGCAACCGCCATTCAGGGCATACAAATCCAGGCGCGTCCCCGCGTACACCACTGGCGCCCCAGGCTTGGCCGCGTCCAGCGTGCGCGCCGTGGCGCAGCCCCCCAATTGCAGGGCCAACAGAACAATCAGCAGCTTATTCATCGCTGCTCAAATGGTGTTCGCCCCAGCGCGGCAGCATGTCTTGCGGGATGTTCAGCAGATTGAGAATCCGCGCCACGACAAAGTCGATCAAGTCATCGATCGTCTGCGGCTGATGATAAAAGCCCGGTGACGCCGGCAATATCGTCACGCCCATGTTCGACAGCTTGAGCATGTGCTCCAGATGAATGCTCGAATACGGCGCTTCACGCGGCACCAGAATCAGCTGGCGACGCTCTTTCAACGTCACGTCGGCAGCCCGCTCGATCAGGTTGTTGCAGGCACCGGTCGCGATCGCGGACAAGGTTCCGGTGGAACACGGCACCACCACCATCGCCGCGGGCGCACCAGACCCCGAGGCCACTGGCGACATCCAGTCTTCCTTGCCGTACACCTTGATCTGCCCGGCGGCCGCACCGGTGTACTCAGTGAGGAAGGCCTGCATCGTCTGCGGTTTGGCCGGCAGCGTGACGTCAGTCTCGGTGGCCATCACCAGTTGCGCCGCCTTGGAGATCAGGAAATGCACCTCGCGGTCTTCGCGGATCAGGCAGTCGAGCAGACGTAAACCGTACTGGGCGCCCGAAGCGCCCGTCATCGCGAGGGTGATGCGTTCCGGGCCGTTGTTCATTGCAGCGCCTCGGCGAGTTTGCCGTGCAGGCCGCCGAAGCCGCCGTTGCTCATGATCACCACGTGGGTGCCGGGCTGGGCCTGGCTCTTCACGCGCTCGATGATGCCTTCCAGGGAGTCGCTGACGATCGACGGCACCGTGCACAACGCGGCGGTCGCGCCCAGGTCCCAACCGAGGTTGGCGGGGGCATACCAGATCACTTGATCGGCATCGACCACGCTTTCCGGCAAGCCGTCGCGGTGAGCGCCGAGCTTCATGGAGTTGGAGCGCGGCTCGATGATCGCAATCAACGGCGCATCACCGATGCGTTTGCGCAGGCCGTCGAGGGTCGTCGCAATGGCCGTCGGGTGGTGAGCGAAGTCGTCGTAGATGGTAATGCCGCGAACCTCGGCGACTTTCTCCATCCGGCGTTTCACGCTTTTGAAGGCGCTCAATGCAGCGATGCCTATCGACGGTACAACGCCGACGTGGCGAGCAGCCGCCAGGGTGGCCAGGGCGTTGGCGACGTTGTGCTGGCCGGTCATGTCCCAATCGACGACGCCTTGGGCGACGCCTTCGAACATCACTTCGAACCTGGAGCCGTCTTCGCTCAGCAGCTTGACCTGCCACTGACCGCCGGCACCGGTGGTTTGCACCGGGGTCCAGCAGCCCATCTCGATGACGCGCTGCAACGCTGGCTCGGTGGTCGGGTGAATCACCAGGCCTTCGCTCGGAATGGTTCGCACCAAGTGGTGGAACTGCCGCTCAATGGCGGGCAAATCCGGGAAGATGTCGGCGTGATCGTATTCCAGGTTGTTCAGAATGGCCGTGCGCGGGCGGTAGTGAACGAACTTGGAGCGCTTGTCGAAGAACGCGCTGTCGTACTCGTCGGCTTCGATGACGAAGAACGGTGTGTCACCCAGACGCGCCGACACCGAGAAGTTCTGCGGCACGCCGCCGATCAGGAAGCCCGGGCTCATGCCCGCATGCTCCAAGACCCAGGCAAGCATGCTGCTGGTGGTGGTTTTACCATGGGTGCCGGCGACGGCCAGGACCCAGCGACCTTGCAGCACGTGGTCGGCCAGCCATTGCGGGCCGGAGACGTAGGGCAGGCCTTTGTTCAACACGTATTCGACGGCCGGGTTGCCGCGCGACATGGCGTTGCCGATCACCACCAGATCCGGCGCCGGATCGAGTTGGGCGGGGTCGTAGCCTTGGGTCAACTCAATGCCCTGCGCTTCAAGCTGAGTGCTCATCGGCGGATAGACGTTGGCATCGGAGCCCGTCACGTGATGGCCCAGCTCTTTGGCCAGAACCGCCATCGAACCCATGAAAGTGCCGCAGATACCAAGAATATGAATATGCATAGTCGACCTCGTAAAACATGGCCGCAGGTTAGCGTAGGGAGGGGAAATTCGCACCTTTGTTTCGGGTCAACGCAAAACCCGCAGCAGCGAGGCTTGCCCGCGAAGGCCATAACACGATTCCGCCAGTACACCGCGTAATCGTTCTTCGCGGGCAAGCCTCGCTCCTACAGTGTGACGGCGTGCCTAGCGGGCGATGCCGTGTTTGCGCAGTTTTCGATAGAGGGTGTTACGGCTGACGCCGAGCTGCTCGGCGGTATGGGTCATGTGCCAACGGGTCTGCTCCAGCGCATTGAGCAACGCCAGCCGCTCGGCATCGTCCAGCGGATGTTCGGAAGTCTCTTCAACGGCCACAACCGGCACCGGTCGAACCTGACGAATCATCACCGGCAAATCCTCCAGCCCGATCCGTCCGTCGTCACACAACGCCGCCAAGGTGCGCAGCACATTGCGCAACTGCCGCACGTTCCCCGGCCAGGCGAAACCCAGCAAGGCTTGCCGGGCCGGCTCATCGATCAGCACCGTCTCAGCGCCCGCTTCCTCGGCCAGCAGAAAATCAAGCAACTGCGATTTATCACTTCGCTCACGCAACGCCGGCAATGCGATCTCCAGCCCATTGAGCCGGTAATACAAATCCTCGCGGAAGCTGCCGTCCTGCACCCGCTCCAGTAAATGGCGGTGAGTGGCGCTGATGATCCGCACATTGACCGACTCCGGCTCGCCGCCAATCGGCACCACCTGACGATCTTCCAGCACCCTTAATAGCCGGGTTTGCAACGCCAACGGCATGTCGCCGATTTCATCGAGGAACAGTGTGCCGCCGTCCGCCTGCTGCAACTTGCCGCGCATGCCTTCCTTGCGCGCGCCGGTAAAGCTGCCGCCGCGATAACCAAACAGTTCGCTCTCGATCAGGCTTTCAGGGATCGCCGCGCAGTTCAGGGCGACGAACGCCTTGTCGGCCCGCTGGCTGGCCTGATGCACGGCTTTGGCAAAGGCTTCTTTGCCGGAACCGGTTTCGCCATTGATCA
This sequence comes from Pseudomonas sp. FSL W5-0299, assembly GCF_005930655.1. Lineage (NCBI taxonomy): Bacteria > Pseudomonadati > Pseudomonadota > Gammaproteobacteria > Pseudomonadales > Pseudomonadaceae > Pseudomonas > Pseudomonas sp. FSL W5-0299. The sequence continues at coordinate 1,679 of NZ_RXHX01000037.1, read as the reverse complement.
ACAGCGGCACGTCTCGCTCGAAAACTCTCAAGGATTTGCGGAAATCTTCCTGCAACGCGGCATCGCCCAGGCAGATGCCCGACAGGCGCGGACGCTCGGCAATTGTCGGACCTGGCACCACCGGCACCGGAATGCTGCGCGGCTGCCCGCGCAACACGGCAAACAGACTCCGCCCATCACGGGTGCGCAACGGCCAACTGGCGCTGGCGTTGACACTGGCGCGGCCGAGCAAGTCATCCAGCGAGCAATCGAAAAACGCCTCCACCGGCTTGCCCAGCAATCCACCGCGAATATGCCCCAGCAAGTTCAGCGCACTCTGGTTGACCGCGCTGATCCGCCCTTCCCCGTCGAACGCCAGCAAGCCTTCGCTGAACAGCCCGACGGATTCGGCTTGCAGGTGAAAGCGCAGCAACCATTGATTGTCGAAGTAGCGCAGGAAATAGCAGCTCTCGATCATCTTCGCCGAGAGATTGACCAGGGCCATGGTGTGGAACTGGCTTTGACGTGAGACTTCGTGACGCGCCGAGGACACATCGAGAACCGCCAGCAGCTCGCCGTGAGGGTCGAACACCGGGCTCGCCGAGCACGTCAGGCCGGTGTGGCGGCCGCGAAAGTGTTCATCCTGGTGAATGGTCAGCGACTGGCGCTCCACCAGGCAGGTGCCGATGCCGTTGGTGCCTTCGCAGGCTTCGCTCCAGTCGGCGCCAAGCCACAGGCCGGCGCGCTCGAAGATTTTCCGTTCGGCCGGTGCGGTGACGCAGTTGAGGATCACCCCACGGGCGTCGGTGAGCAGCACGGCGTGGCCGGCGCCGGAAAGTTGCTGATGCAGACTGGTCATTTCGCTGCCGGCGATGTGCAGCACTTGCTGCAAGCGTTCGCGGCTTTCCAGCACCCGGCCGTGTTCCAGCACCGTCGGCGCCATCGTCAGGGCCGGGTCGAGGTGATAATCCTCAAGGCAGCGCAGCCATGAACGGGCGATGGACGGGTCGCTGCCAGGACCGTGCAGGTGGGATTTGCCCTGGGTGACGGTCAAGACTTGTTGGGCATGGCGACTCAAATGGTTGTCGTGCATTTCTTATTGTTCTCTCCGAGAGCTGTGCTGAACCCCATCAAGGGCTGACACACATCTTGTGGCCCAGCATCCTCCAGCCATCGGCGCATTGCAATGCTGGCAAGACCGCCCGGTCACAAGCTGTGCCACAAGCGGTACAAAGTGTCACGAGGGCTGTACCGGAATCGTCACAGGCGCCGCCCGCCCGTCCGACAAAAAACGCGCAAGACCTTGATTTGCCTGACCTGCAGGGCAGTGGCCCGACCTTTGCTCTACGCTTATAGCAAGCGCACATGCGCTCTCCCTTATAAGCACAAAAAGCCAAGGAGAAATCACCATGCGTTACGCTCACCCCGGTACTGAAGGCGCTATCGTTTCGTTCAAGAGCAAATACGGTAACTACATCGGCGGCGAGTTCGTCGCGCCTGTCAAAGGTCAGTACTTCACCAATACCTCGCCCGTGAATGGCCAACCGATTGCCGAATTCCCGCGCTCCACGGCCGAAGACATCGACAAAGCCCTGGACGCCGCCCACGCCGCTGCCGATGCCTGGGGCGCCACGTCCGCCCAGGCGCGCTCGCTGGTGCTGCTGAAAATCGCCGACCGCATTGAACAGAACCTGGAAATC
>NZ_RXHX01000036.1:0-63877 GCF_005930655.1 Pseudomonas sp. FSL W5-0299 | reverse complement strand
TCGCAGCCACGGCAACCGTAAACCTTGCGGATATGTTTGATGACACGGATCTGCATCGGCACGATATCCAGCTGTTCGCTGATTTCTTCGCTGATCACGTGCTTGCGGCAACCGCAGGCACAGGTCAGTTCGTGCTCGGGCAGTTCGTGGATGACCTCGACACGCGGCAGCTCAGCCGACAATGCCTTACGCTTGCCTCGGCGCGGCAGCGGGGAAACGACTTCTTCTTCAGCGTCGCCGATCAATGGCATCGGCTCGCTTTCGGGCTCATTGAACAGTGCAAGTTGCGGCGTATTGGGCTCCGCTGTCTGCTCGGACTTACGCCCGAACAAGCGGTCGCGCAACAGCTTGATCTGTCCTTTCAGGTCAACGATGTGAGCCTGATAAGCCTGGGCAACTTCTTCCTGGCGATTGAGTGCCTCAAGCAGCATCTGCTTGAGCAAAACGGGGTCATCAGGAAGATCATCGGGCAGGGAAATCATGGCCCGGATTATACCGGATCAGGCTACGTAGCGCGGGGTCAAAGCCTGGTGAGGGCGGTTGCGCCACAGGTCAAAACCGTCGAGCAGCCAATTCAGTTCCTGGACGGTCAGAACGATCACTTCATCGCTGAGATCAGGCGAAGTTTTGAATCGCTCGGACTCCAAGCGCTTAAGCCAAAGGCAGAAGCCGTTGCGCTCCCAATACAAAATCTTCACGCGGTTGCGAGGCTTGTTGAGAAAGACGAACAGCACGGGATCGAACACCGCCACTTTTATGTCCAGCTCGACCAGCGCAGCGAGGCCATCAATGGACTTTCTGAAGTCCACGGGCTTGGGGTAGAGATAAACTTTTTGAACTTTGGCGTCGGGTCGCATCATGACGAGCTGGCTCCTGAGGTAATCGGGAGCACAGCATCCGGCATCAACTAAGCGCTTTGAATGTGGGGTTCATGGAGCGCTTACCTTTCACCTTGCTTGTCATGCTCGTTGCTCATGTTGCCAACCTAGGTCGTCGTAGGGATTTCGCCTGTGTCGATCATTATCCACTGATTGCCGGCGCTTTCATTCCTAGAGGACTGTCGTGACAGCCCGTCGAGTCACACCTCAGAGCAAGGCGGGGTCATACCCTTTCAAGAGATAAAGACGGGTCGTGCTTGCGTTGCGTCAACGAGTCCTCTAGTAGCTGCATCGCTTCGGCCAGCGCTGCGTGTTGGCAGCGCAATTCTGCTAGAAATGATCTGTTTGGCTTCAAATCGGGAAAGTAACGCGCCAGGTCAGGCCGGTATGATTCCATCATGCACTTTACGGCCAAATGAAGGTCTTCCTTAGTCACACCAGACGCGACCGCCAATGTCCCTTGGATCTCGGCCGACGATGCCGTTTCCATCCAGAACAGCAGGTCCAGGTAATTGTTCAGCTCTCGTTCTTTGCGTTCGTCCATGCTGCTAATCCTCAAATGTCCATTTCGTCTGGCGTGTTTACATCGTCTATCGAGCGGCACTGTTCCGCTTTGCACAACAACCCGGAACCGGTCGGTATGATCGAGGCAGCAGCTACGTAGCGTTCGCAGCTGAATACCATTTCCGGCAGACTCAATTTACCTCAATTGAGAATGCCTTGTAGTTTAATTATTTAGCCTAAATGCTTTTTGACCAGTAGATTAAATAATTTATTAATTAAATTCACTAAGCGAAACCTATTAATTGCTAACGCGTTCAAAAATTTTTTCAATTTTTCCTTTTAATACTTGCGCAGTAAAGGGCTTGATTACGTAACCGTTCACTCCAGCTTGGGCGGCTTTGATGATCTGTTCACGTTTAGCTTCGGCGGTCACTATTAAAACCGGAAGGTGTTTTATACGATCGTCAGCACGCACATAACTCAAAAGATCGATACCGGACATACCAGGCATATTCCAGTCAGTGATTAGAAAATCGAAGCTGCCGTTTTTCAGCATCGGTAGCGCAGTCGTTCCGTCATCTGCTTCATATGTGTTAGTGAATCCAAGATCACGCAACAGGTTTTTTATGATCCGTCGCATCGTTGAAAAGTCATCAACAATGAGGATTTTCATATTTTTATTCAATTCAACCTCTAAATAATCTTCACTATTTTCATCAATTTAACGTATTTTCAACTTAAATCACAAAACGCACGGTGTCTCGCCGCATTGGCGAGGTTAACAATCGCTCACCAAAAAACTCCAAGTGCCCGCGCGGGCTCACTGGTAATGGCCAAGCATCTATTTTTTTCGCGATAGACTTGAATGCTATGGAACACTGAGAACGAGGAAAAGCATCGTATACAGCACGCTGTTTTCTCACAGCCTTGCGCATGCTTTCATCATAAGGCACGGCACCAACATATTGTAAGCTCACATCAAGAAAAAGATTCGTAACACGGATCAACCTAGAAAAAAGCTTGACCCCTTCTTGGGGGCTTCGTGTCATGTTGACGAGTATGCGGAAACGATTAACGCCGTAAGAATGGCTGAGCATTTTAATCAGCGCATAGGTGTTGGTAAGTGAAGTTGGCTCGTCACACACGACCATCAACACTTCGCGGGATGCACGAATACAACTGATAACTGAACCACCTATACCGGAGGCCGTGTCGATGACCAGCACGTCGAGCTTCTCGTCGACATCCCTAAAGGCTTGAATTATTCCGGCGTGCTGAGCTGACGTTAGATGACTCATGCTTTGACAGCCCGAAGCTGCAGGAACGATGCTGATTCCGCGAGGCCCTCGCAGAAGCACATCCTGCAGTTCGCACTGCCCCTTGATTACGTTGGCAAGGTTTTTTGGGGGGGCTAATCCGAGTAAAACATCTACATTTGCCAGACCGAGATCAGCATCAAGTAGTATGACTTTTCGGCCGCGCTCAGCCAATGCCAAGGACAGGTTTATTGCTACATTGGTCTTACCAACTCCACCTTTGCCACCTGTCACAGCAATGACCTGCACTGGATGCATGCGGTTAATTTCTCTTACCTCCTAGCCACTTAGGGTTGTGGCCGTCTTCTGTCTTCGACATTTAATACAAGGCGGTTATTCTGATCTTATCGTGGTGAGGGCACGATTTTATGTTTTGCTAATTTAAGCTGATCAAATGAATTGTAAAACCTCGTCGATTTGCGCCTTAGCCCTGTATTTTCTTCAAGCTATCCCGGATAATAAATCTGACGCATTAATGATAATCGTTTATTCTTTAAGCATCGTTTTTAATTGTCAATTTCCTGGTGTTAGCCAGCCTCTCACATTGTAATCTTCGTGTAGTTTTCTAACTATTTCTGCGGCTTCTGATTTTCTTTTGTAAGGTCCAACGATAATAAAATTGTTTTCCGATCGAATTATTGGTAAGTACATTCCTTTAATCGCTTCAGCAGATTTTTTACGGGTCAACGCGCTAGATAGCGTAATCTCTATCACCCAAATGTCGGCGTTTTCGGCTAAGCGACCTTCATTCTTTGAATATTTTATTAATGCGCTGCATTGAAAGCATAACTGATATGATAGCGGCGTTAAAGACGGCCTGAGAGAGCAGAGATGAAACGGTTTTTCCGATACATTGCTAGCCGTTTTTTTTCTGCGAAAAAACATCACCAGCAGTCCCGCCAACCCTATAAATCCACCTGCTACCAGCAGGTACCGTAACCAAGCAGTCATGGAGTTTATATCTCGGGCATCAGCGTTATCTGATATATTTTCTAAATCCGTAAATTTAGATGAGGTGAAAGTGCCTAGATTGTTTTGTAGATCGCCAAATTTCTGACTTAGCAGTGTTCTTGTAGAGGTCTCCTCAGCATGGTTAATTCCTGATGCGCTGTTTGAATTTATATGATTTTCCTCAGAGCACCACACAATAGTATTTTTTGTAAAAAACACCACTCCGAGCACTAATACTTGTATTGCCACCCCAAATATAATAACTTTTGAGTTTAGATTCCACATAAATACCCCTATAGAAGTCTAAAGTAGAGCAGTCTATCCAAGCCCATAGCACGGCCTCTTCATTAAACGATGGCCCCACGAAAAACGGCATTTTTCAAGAATCACGTCAAAGTTTTTCAACGATCAGCACCTTTAAGACGAGTTTTCCGTGTCGCAGGCGCACCTCTCCTGCGATCAAAATCTGATTTTTAGCCATCCATAGGCTTGATAGAGCAAACATCGTGGTCAGTTTCGTGGTGCTTCTAACCACCCCCAGATCGTGGACTCATCAGGAATTCGATCCCGATGCAGTCCTACGAACTGGCGCAGAATTGTGGTCTCGTAAAGTGCACCGTCCATCGCAGAATCGCTGTAGCAGAACCTGCTTTGCATTTGGTGAACCCGTAAAATGGATACGCCGGACGACCTTTTCGCCCCTCGGATAATGCGACTCGATCAACGCAATCAAGCCTTTCCAGGGCCCGACCCGACCCATTTCAATCAGGAAACGTTCGCGGCGGGTCTGCTTACGCTTACCAGCGTACTCGGCGTCGGAAAAGGACATCTGCTTCCTGGGTTCCACAGTTCGATTCGGAGGACGTGCTATATCACCAGGTACGGAGGGCTTCTTCAGGCCCTCCCCCAAAGCGGTGGCATTCTAACATCAATCTAGGGGCTGGACGTAATCTTGGCGTCAATATAAAGACAACTTTCTGATGAAAGACCTTCTATCCTATCCAGCAACGCCTCGAATCCCCTCTCCTGCATTGGCCAGCTAAGCGAACTAAACGTTGATGCTGCAACGAGTGCGGAAAGCAAGCCAGCTGCTGTCTACCAGCAGCTGCGTGGCGTCGGCCCGATGATTGCCACCGCATCGTCGTTATAAACGGTGGCCGACAGTTTGCCGTCTCGCCGGGGCTGACACCGAAGCAACGAAGCTCGGTCAGTAAGAATCGATGCTTGGCTCAGCAAGCGCGGCTATACATGTTTGCGAACACTGATGGTTCATGGCGCACGCTGCGTACGGCTAAGTCAAAAGGCGATCAACTTAGCCAGTTGGCCGCCCGCCTAGCCCATCATGGCCCGCATCGAAACGATGCCGTATCTAGAGGCCGAATATACGTATGCAGGTGGCACGGGGCCAAAGCAAAGTGGCTTGCAATGAGGAGGATTCCATAGACGGCTATTGGTTAATTCCTTGGGGCTCTCGATGAGCTCTCAGCCAAGCCATTCAGGTGGAACAGACGGCCGAATCGGTTATCAGCTCTGTCACGGTAAAAATAAATTATTGAACTATTCTTCAGGCGGCAAGATACATTTTTCACCAATTCTTACCCATGGAGAGCCTGTATATGCTTGTTGTTCCTCTACTGTCCGAGCGTGTAAATGGCCGTACGCGAGTCAGTTGGCAGCAAATGGTTCAGGCCGTCTATGACAGCCCCACCTCAGAACAGGCGTATAGGTACATGTGTCTCGCCGATGGCTATCTCCAAGCCCTCAACGATGCTGAACTGATTGATGACGCTCAGTATCAGAGCTTGTACGACTTTGTGCAGAAAATTCGAATCAGGCTGATCCCAGAATTGATAGAGTAGCTCGCCAGTCTCGGCTTATAAGATTCAAAATTCTCATTGCCATCGCTGTGGCGAGAGAGCAGGAAGTTCAGTCATGCCCCAGTTGTCAGACGATCGAGCGAATACAACCTTGGAACAGAAGACGCTGCTCAGGGCCCTCGACCGCTCCATGGCCATCATCGAGTTCACCCCCGATGGCACTGTGCTGCGCGCCAACCGCAACTACCTGAAAATTTTCGGCTACCAGGAGCTGCAGATCCGTGGCCTTCACCACCGCGCGCTCTGCCAGGCCGACTACGCTAACTCGTCGGCCTTCAATAACTTTTGGAGCAGGCTGCAAGAGGGCCAGTCCATCAGCGGTCAGTATCTGTACGTCACCGCAGAGGGTCGTCTGGTGTGGCTGGAAGCGAGTTACAACCCGGTGTTCGCAGCCGATGGCCAACTACTCAAGATCATCCAGTTCGCCTCGGATGTCAGCACTCGGGTCAAGGCGGAACGCTGCGATAATGAGCGTACACGGCTGTTCACCCAGATCGCCGAGCGTACTCACAACTCCTTGGTGATAACCAACGCCAAAGGTGTGGTGGTCTATATCAACGAAGCTGTCACCCGTCTGCTCGGCTACCAGCCCGAGGAAGTGCTCGGCCAGCCTGTCGCGCTGATGCTCAACATGGTATATCCCGAGCGCAACCCGCTGACTGACATCCGCCAGCATCTAAGCAACGGCCACCCCTACCGTGGCGAAGAGTTGATCTACAGCAAGTACCAGCAACCGCTTCTGTGCGCCTTGGGCGTCAGCCCGATCTTCGATGAACAGGGCGCGCTGAGCCATACCCTCAGCGTGATCAACGACATCACCGACAGCAAGATACATGAGGTTTTACAGCAGAAGGCCTTGGAAGCCATGGCCCGCGAAGCGCCCCTGACGGAAGTGATGACACTGATCTGCCAAGAGGTCGAGCGCATCGCACCCGACGTGACTGCCTCGATATTGCGCGTCGATGAGCAAGGTCGCCTCAGGCCTCTCGCTAGCCCGAGCTTACCGCCAAGTTACTCTCAGGCCCTCGATGGCATCGCAATAGGCCCGAATGTTGGATCCTGTGGCACTGCCGCCTTTCGCGGCACGTCGGTGATGGTTAGTGATATTGGCAGCGACCCGCTGTGGGCTGACTACAAGAACCTAGCTCTGCCCCTGGGCTTACGCTCCTGCTGGTCAACCCCGATTAAAGCCAGCAACGACCAGGTAGTCGGCACATTCGCTTTCTACTACCGCGAGAACCGCAGCCCGAACAACTTCCACCTGCGCCTGGTGCAGATGTGCACGCACCTGTGCGCCCTGGCCCTGGGGCGCGAGAGCGCGCGCCTGCAGATTCGCCAGTTGGCCTTCTACGACAGCCTCACCAGACTGCCTAACCGAAACCTGCTGCTGGCACAAGCCGATCAGGCGATCGCTAGCGCCAAGCGCCACAACCAGTCGCTCGCAGTGTTCTACATCGATCTCGACCGTTTCAAGCAGGTTAACGATTCACTCGGTCGCACGGCCGGAGACGAGTTGTTGTGCGTGGTCACCGAACGCTTGCGCGAACAAATTAGTGATACCGATCTCCTCGGGCGTCTGTCCGGAGACGAATTCATCGTCGTACTCAACTCCTGCACCCACGTCCAGGCAGCCGACACCGTGAAGCGCCTGCACGAACTGCTGTCCATACCCTGCCAGATCGCCGGAATCACCTTGACGCCGTCAGCCTGCATCGGCATCAGCCTGTACCCGGATAACGGTCAAGATATGGAGACCCTGCTACATCACGCCGACCTCGCCATGTACCACGCCAAGACCCGTGGACGCGAGCGTTTCAGTTTCTTTAGCAATGAAATGAACCTGCTCGCCCAGGAACGCTTGGCCCTCGAGGCGGCGCTACGCGAGGCGGTACGCGCGCAATGCTTGTACCTGCACTATCAGCCTCAGGTTGACCTGAAGAGCGGGCAGATCCATGGCATCGAAGCGTTGGCTCGCTGGCACGACCCGGTGCTCGGCCACATCTCGCCGACGCGCTTTATCCCTCTGGCTGAAGAGTGCGGCCTAATCGACGAGATCAGCCATTGGGCGCTCAACGAAAGCTGTCGCCAGCTCGCAGAATGGCGGCGTCAGGGACTGAATATACCAACCGTCTCGGTAAACCTGTCGTCGACCAACTTTCACAACCTCGATCTGCCGCGATACCTCGTCGAGACGCTCGAGCAACACGCCCTACTGCCGGGCGACCTGATCTTGGAGATCACCGAAAGCGTGATGATGGACACCAACCTCAGCACGATGCGCAACTTACACGAGGTGCATGCTCTGGGCATCGGCCTGGCCATGGACGACTTTGGCACCGGCTATTCGAGTCTCGGTTACCTGAGGCGTATCCCGCTCAGCGCGCTGAAACTGGACAAAAGCTTCGTGAATGGCATGGAACACGACATCGCCGCGCAGGCTCTCACCCATGCGGTGATCCGTATCGGAGACAGCCTAAACCTGACGGTGATTGCTGAGGGCGTGGAGACCGAGGCGCAACGCTTTTTGCTTGATGCTCAAGGTTGCAAGGTGGGGCAAGGCTACCTATTCTCCCAACCGCTACCACCAGAACTATTAGCAGACTGGTTGAAGACATCCACAGTAGCCCTATAAAAACCACCCTACCAGCAAGCTCTGAAAGAAAGCCTCTGATAGTGCATCTCTAAGTACGCCGGCAAACTTAAGCAGACCCACCGCGAGCGTTTCCTGATAGAGATGGATCTCTATCTTGTACGATAAAACCGTAGGTACCCGCTGCACTGCATCGAACAAGCGATGGATGGCACCCTTTTATCCTGGTACTGGAGGAAGGGCAAAAGCCGCACGGAATGAACACGCGTCAGCAAAGTCGGCTTAGCGTACGATTTTTTCCGAATTCTGCGGCCCCCCGGTAATCCCCCCTTCATAGAACAACCGCATGCGAAGCAAATGTCCTAATTTTCCCTTATCTCGGCATGACCCCAACAGAAGTCAAAGTACTCCAGCAACCCAAGCGCGCACCGCTACCGCCGCAGTTTCCTCGCACCCTGATCCATCACGAACCGGACAACAGTTATTGCGAGTGCGGATGCGCCCTCAAACGCATCGGCGAAGGTGCCAGCGAAAAGCTCGACTACACGCCCGGCGTGTTCACCGTCGACCGCCATAGCCGTGGGAATTGGGCCTCTGAGCATTGCGAAACGCTGATCCAGGCGCCGGTACCGACGCACGTCATCGACAAGGGCACACCGACGCGGCCTGCTGGCCCACGTCATGGTGGCCAAGTTCGCCGACCATCTGCCGCTCTATCGGCAAGAGAAAATCTTCGGCCGTGCCGGGCTGCCCATTGCTCGCTCAACGCTGACGTAATGGGTCGGCTCGTGTGGCGTGCAGCTACAGCCGCTGGTGGATGCGCTGCGCGAATCCCCTCAAACAAACGCCCGGCAATGCCGGGCGTTTGTTCTTCAGGTCCGTACTCAGAAGCGGTAGTTGGTGCTCAGCTCCAGCGTCCGTGGCGCACCAGGCGTGATCAGATCCACCGAGCCATGCGCCGATGCGTAATAGTCCTTGTCGAAAACGTTGCGCAGACGCAGGGCCATGTCCCATTTCGGCTGGTTGTACAACAGCGCGGCGTCTACTGTTGTGTAAGCCGGCATGACCACATTGTTATCCAGCGCGGTATAGCGATCATCGACATAATTGGCCCCCATGCCCACACGCCAGGTTTGCGTCAGCGAACGCACCAGCCACAGGTTGGCGCTGTGGCGCGGCGTCAAGGTGGGCACCTGGCCTTCGTTGGCGACACCGTTGGTACGGCTGTTGGATTTGGTGATCTCGGCATCCAGATAGGCATAGCCGGCATAGACCTGCCATTTGTCACTCAACTGTCCGCTGGCAGTCAGTTCGAGACCATCAGTACGCTGCTCACCCGCCAGCACCAGTTTGGTCGGGTTCGCCGGATCGCTGGTTTTCATATTGGTGCGTTCCAGACGGAACAGCGCCGCCGTCAACGCCAGGCGATTGTCGAGCAGATCCCACTTGCCGCCGATCTCGAAGTTGGTGGTCTCCTCGGGTTCGAGATCCTGGTTCGTCGTACTCAGGGCGAACATCTCGGCGGAGGGTTGGTAGGAGCGGCTCACCGAGACGTAATAGGACTGCACTTGATCAGGCTGATAGACCAGACCGACTCGCGGGCTCCAGGTAGTATCGGTGCGCGACAGCTTGCTGTGCTTCAGGTCATCGGCGTATTCCTGGTCGAACACGTCATAACGCACACCCAGCAGAGCCTTCCATTGCGGGGCCAGTTCGACCAGGTCCTGCACGTAGAACCCGGCGGTGTCCTGGGTATTGGTACCCTTGGCGGTTTGCCGGTTGGCCTGGAACGGCACGTCGACCAAGGCATCGCGGTACACCGGCACCCTGGCCACATTGGATTGGCTGAATACGGACTGGTCCTTCACCTGGCGCCCCAGCTCCACACCATAGAGCAGGTTGTGGTTCATCCCGGCGAGCACGGCGCGCTGCTTGAGTTCGGTCTGGTTGAACCACCCGTCCTCCTTGCGCTGCACGTTGCCGCGGTTGAGTTTTACCAGCAGTTCACCATTGGGAGCCATGACGAAACGTGTGGGGCTTGAGTCAGCGAGTGTGTTGTTGCGATCCAGGTCGTAGTGGTAGTAACGACTGGTATTGCTCAGGCTGAATTCGTCGTTGATCCGATAGTCGACACCGGCCGTGAACGAGAACACCTCGCTGCGAGTGTAATCATCATCCGGGTCGGCGGAACCGAAGCGCTTGTCGCGATCCACATCGACCGGACGGTCGCCTCGTGCCGGGATGCCGAAGTCGATCAGGCGCTTGTCATACAGATAGGTAGCACCCAGGTTCAGCTCCAGATCATCCGAGAGCTTGAAGTAGGCCGAAGGCGCGATGGCCTTGCGATCGATGTAGCCGTCATCCCGGAAGGTGTCACTGTTCTCCAACGCGCCTGTTACACGAAAGGCTTTATCGCCTTGCTGCTGATCGGCCCAACCGGCATCGAACTGAGTGCGTTTTTTACCCTCGCTGTCGACACTGACGCCGACCTCCTGCTTGGGTGCGAAGTTAGGTGTCTTGCTGATGCTGTTGATCAGCCCCCCCGAAGAGCCTCGGCCGTAGAGCACCGCGGCCGGCCCCTTGATCACTTCCACCCGCTCGACGTTGGACAGATCCCGGAAGTACAGCGCATCGTCACGAATGCCGTCGATGTACATGTCGCCAATGGCACTGAAACCACGGATGGTGACCTGGTCGCGCTGGCCGTCACCATTGGACAGGCCGATACCGGGGACATTCTTCAGCACGTCTTCCATCGACTGAGCCCCCTGATCCTTGATGACGCTCTGGGGAATCACGTTGACGGTTTGCGGGATATCTCGTAGCGGGGCATCGATCTTCAGTGCGCTCCTGCTCTCGGTCGGCATGTAGCTCTGCTCGCTGTACTCACTGTTCACAGCGGTTGCAGGCAGGGTTAGAGCAGACTCCGTTTCTGCCTGTAAATCAGGTATAACCAGAACGCCCAGCAACGACAGAGAGACTGGGTAAATGCGCGATCGAGCCACCATGGACACCTTTTGGATGAATTATCGCGCAGATGATAACGATTATCTTTTGTAAGTAAATACATATCATTCCGATACAAATAATTGACGCTAATCAGAACGATCGTCTCAATTTAATCGATGACCTTTGCGTCACGCGCTTGCCAATCTTCTGCTCTGGATCAAAGTCCATCGGGATATGCAACAGCTCTTCATGACTGCTCAACGGGGCCGGAAATTATCCGATTCAGCGGCGTCGCTGACGGCAAGTGAGAGGATGCGGAACTCATAGGCTAGGGCTGACCTCATGACTGCCTTCGAGAGTCCGCTGCTAAGCCTGGCCACAGCAGTCGCGCTGCTGTTGGATTGGCGGACATTTCACCGAACCGAACGAGCAGAACACACAGCAATCGCCGGGGTAGGGCCGCAGCAACACTTTGCAATTGCAGCATTCGTAATAGAACTGGCAAGCGTCCGTTGGCATGGTTTCCTGCTTGGCGAAGCTACAGCGCGGGCAGGTCAGTATGGACTCAAGAATGATCACGCTCATGCAGTTCTCAGTTCTGCACGTCGGAGGGATAGCCCGCGTTTCTGGTCGCCTCGGTCAGGGCCTCGGTTTGGGTCTTATCAGAGTCGTAGGTGACAGTAGCCGTCTTCTGAGCTAAATCGACTTGAACGTTGCTCACGCCAACGATCTTCTCCCGTGACTTCTTGACCGTGATTGGACAGACCGGGCAGGTCATGTTCTGTACGTCGAGCGTGACCTTTTTTGGGGGAGCCGCCAGGGCCGTAATCGGGAGGGAGACGAGTACGGCGTTTAGTAGTTGGCGCATGATTGATCTCCTTCAGTAGAACAGTGGGGCGAACCTGGGCAGGAGCAACGCGTTCGCACTTTTTTGTCGTGTGCACAGCGCGATGACCGCGGCCTACTTCATCGCTGGCAGGCGCGCTAGCCCGTCAGATCGACCGACGACGCGCGTGTGCAGTTCGGGGGGCAATTCGTGAATCCAGGCACACAACGAATCCTGTGCTGGGTAGCCCAAAGCCTTGATGGTGGAGGCGATGCAGCGCCCGTGGTCGAGATAGTACCCGACAGCCTTTTCCCTTTGGGCCAGTGAGTACTTCGGCTTCGAGAGCACGTAGCCACGCGACAGGTCGAGGCATCGCTCGTACTCTTCATGCCAGCTCTTCAGAGAGTTCTTCGTCGAGTAGCCCAACTGACGAATAGTTGCCCCGGTGTGCTTCACCAGTTTGATGTAGAGCTTGACTGCTCGGATGCGGTCTTCGTATGAATACATGAACTACCTTCAGGTAGTCCAAGATTTCTACCGCACCCCCGGTGGGTCAGTTTTCAATCAGCGCCGACAGATGACGGGCAGAGGCCGGGATAGAAATTGCTCATCCAAGCCCCGGCTGTAAGCGTTATAGGCCCACCGCACAAATTGTTCGAGTAGTCGATCATTCTCCATTTGCAGGCGCCCATTCTCACCTTCCAAACGTGTAATGCGGTCGTTTGCCACTTGCACTTCGGAGCTGACGACTTTCCTCGTCCCAACCGAAGTTGACAGTATTTGCTTACGCAACATGAACGCGCGTTTTATCCGTTCATGCTTATGCAACGCTTGACGCGTATAGGTCCCCCGCAAACGACGTGCGACGCTTATGATCAGCAGGTCCCAAGTCAATTTCCCAGACCAGCCGTCAAGGATGGAAACGATCTGCTCAACAGCATCGGGGGTTAGATTTCTCGAACGAGTCATTACAAGTCCTCAGCCTCTATGCGTGGCACATTTGAGCCCACAGTGCTCTGTCCCTCCTCCTCGTGCTCGCCCAGTATTCGCTGATGGGCCAATATCTGTTCTAGCTTTGACGCCGGTACGATTCCACAGGGTTGGATAATCGCATTCGCTGCAACGGAGGAGTCCTCAAAAATTGCACACAACTCATCCAATCGTTTCAGGGTCAATTTCTGATGTTCTACCCAACGGTTGGCACCAAACTCCTCCTCACCGAGTGCCCTCAAGGCTTGCGCTAAAAGGGCTTGAGTTTCCTGACGATGTTGGCGAATGGCACGCTCTCGGACCACATCGCCCTTGATACACACGTGTTCATCACAGTTCATGCAATCACGATGCAGCTGACAGGGCAACATTGAAAAATCGTGCAGGCAGTAACCGAGATCTGTTGTATGGGCGGTCATGATCTTCAAGGCCGCAAACTGATCACGCGCGATCAGGCTGCTCGGTGGAATACTCGCCACATGACCTGCTGACTTTTCCGGATCACCTAAAGCGGACCTGGCGAGCGCCAACACATCTCGATCGGATTGGTGGTCATAACAATTGTTTTGTCTAAGCTTGGCGCGGCCGCTCCATTTGGCGATGTCGAGTTGCGATAACCCCCCCATCTGCGCTACGGTATTTAAAAAGTGGCGAAATTGATGCGTCGTGATTTTCATTGGGCTTCCATCTAATTCACGATAACCGAATCGATCAAAAATATTGAGGGCCCTTCGCTGACTGGACAATTGCTTCTGAATATAACCGGTGTCGGATAAGACGATTACCCCACGGTACGTTCCCCACGCCTCGGTTAACTCATTCAGGCGCGTCAAGCAAAGCGCTTCACTGTACGTCAGGTTGTTCTTCTGATCCGCCAGCGGGAAGTTGACGGGCAGCATCGAAATGATCACTCGCTCAACATCGGCGAACAGAAACCTCGGTGCATTTTTATGCTGCGGGTCATAAGGAATGTGTTCCACGACCCTCTGCTTCCTGCACCACTCAGTCCCACGCCCGGCGTGATTACCATTCGGTAATGGGGTGGCAAAAACAATGGCGCTTACCTGCTCTGAACTAATTAACGACCGCCCCCTTAGCTCCTCCAGCTCCATTGGTAAATACATCGCTTCGGGATGCTGTTCATACCACCGCGCTACTTCCCGAGCGGGTGTGGAAATGGTCCTGAGCTTACTTACGGCCTCGCGGGCGACACTGGCCATGGACTGCACCACCCATTTGACTTGTGCCTTCCCCCCCTTTGAGGGCAGCCAACGCAATCCGTACAGCTGTTGATTTGTCTTTGAGTCGAACTCGTTCACTTCGCACTGAATTGATACCGACAGCACCTCATTGATGCGGCTCGGCACCGATGCCAGTATCGCGCACACACTGGAGGTGAAGACATCGCCTGGCGCTTGGGCGGCAACGAAGATTTCGGCAATCGCTTCTAACGAAGCTGACGAGGGCATGCGGGCCTGACGCGATGCATCAAACTCCGGGCCAACGCGCCGCTCAAAGGTCGTTGGCGCTCGAAGCGGGTTTTGCCATTGGATAGGCACCGTACAGAGTTGATGCTCCACCAGAAACTGTGAAATGCGTTTGAGTTCTACACCGGCAAAAAAAGCGGCGGAGGCCTGATAACGCTCATTCAATATCGCGCATGCACGGTTAAAGTGGCCCAGCCCTGCTTTGATAGGCGTGACATAACTCTCCGTCTCTTCCAAAGCCACAGCCAAGGAACGGAGCGCGGCCAATCGTGAGCTGACGGTGGTATACGCGCACAACGCATAGTCATAACGGCAGTAGGCTTTGGCAAAGTCTTTGTAAGGCTGAGGTAAACAGCAGGAGTCCTTTTGCCCTCGCCCACTGGGGAACCCATGAAATCGGATGCTTGAACAAGAATTACGCCGCTTCAAACGAACAAAATTGGTGACATCCCAACTGTCCGCACCAAAGTCCAACTCACTGCCAAAGGCTGTTAGAGCCTCTCTGGCGAAGGTAATGAAGCTCCGTAAATTGCCTTCAGCGGTTTGCTCTGCTCGAGGCTTGAACACGACAACCCTGTCATCCATGAGCCTGGACCTTTCTGCTGCGACATAACTGGACCACTTCTGCCACCGCGAGCAGCGTTCGATCATTGATCGCCGCAATACGACCGTCCAGATGGCGTTTAGCATCCGCCAACAAGAAATCCAGTACCGCCTCATGCGGTCCGTCCAACCAAGGTTGAAAACACTGACAGGTGTAACAGGCCACGGGGGCATTTAATCCGCAGAAGCTAAAGCTTCCACATGACCCCATTGGCCGTGCGCTTTGATCGATACGCAGATCAATAATTCGGCTGGAACGATCTGCGCCGCGAACAGCACTGCCCTCATGAGCTATCAGTTGACCTTTGAATGCTTGAGCCAGTGGCGCCATGTACAGGGCTGTCGCCTTTTCAATCCGCATCGCAAGTTCTGGTGTAGCGGCGACATAGACGCCCGCAGAGTCGGTTCGCGAATGATCAAGCAAGTCCGCAATGACCAACACCCCATGACCTTCACGCGCAATATTCGTACCTAGCGTGCGCCGAAAGCGCAGAGCACAGATGTTAATCATGGTTCCCGTGCGCTCGGAGCGGACGGACAACTTGTCCAAAGCGGACACCAACAATCTCCGTAAACTTTCGCTGGTGCGGTGGTACCTGCCCCATCCTTGCCCGGACACTAAATGCCGTGACTGCGGGGGAAAAGGAAACAAGGGCGTCTGCTGGGTGTCTGAAAACTCTCCAATAAAGCGCTGACTGACTCGTTGAGCATAATGAAACAGCGGTCGGCCAATTTGATTCACAAGCGCTCGGGGCTTGAGTTCCTGACGGAGCAATGGGTTTTGTTGCTTGGCCCGTGGAATTAACAAGATGTAAGACTCTGTTCCATCCGCAGCCACAGAGCGCACAACATCACACACTTTCAAGGCTGCCAACTGGACAGGACGGGAACCCAATGCAATAAACAACCATGCCAGCAGGTAAATTTCCTCACTCAAACGCCCTGCACCATAAGCGTCATTCAAGGCATCTTGAATACCCACTTGCTCAATTGGCGTAAATGGACCCAACTCAGGATCCCACGTCAAAACGGCAACGCCAGTTTCTCGTTTCCGGAGTTTTTTCCTGTCCAGGACGTAAATCACGTCGTCCTGAATACCCGGCAGACTCAAGGCATGCCATTGGCGCAAAAACGCAAAGAGGTTTCGCGTTCGAAAGTCATTGGCATCGCCATGCTTCAACACGTCATTTCCGTCGATAGATGTCAGCGGCTCAACACGGGCTTTTTGCATTCGCATGGCAAACACTTTCAACCCCCTAAAGTGCCCCATCAAGGTACTCGGCGCCCTATTTTCGGCAAACCAAATCAGCGTAAGACGGACCGAAGCCATGAGCAAGGCGGAAAAATGCAGGCCAGAAAAATCCATGTAAACCGAATTCACGCCGTCCCGGTATGACCAAATAAGCGGGCTAGGGTCAAACACAATCCCACTTTTGCTGCTGACCATCGCTGGCAGTGAGGGATAGGCATCACTTCCAGACAATGCTGGTGCGCTCATTGGTTTTTTACTCATCGGGATGAGCCTCAACACGCAATTGATTTTGCATTTGCAATGACACAGCAGTCGCTTTCTTGTTGATATGGCGCTTGTTATATACCACCGCCATTTCGGATGTTTCGGACCATCCCATCAGCCTCGACCGCAGTTTTTGCTCCACTGTCGATGACACATTGTTTCGGTCAATCGCTTCAGAAAATAGATCGTTCCAGGTGTGGCGAAGAAGATGAGGGCAAAGGTTTTCCGGTAATGCCGGACAGTGTTGCCGTAAAGTGACGAATAGTTTATTCAGACCCGCAAGACTCAATGGTTTGCCGGACCCACCGGCCACCCAAAGATACTCATGCTTACGTGCACCCTGAATATTACGTCGGCTGGACATTACATACGCTCGCGTGAGCTCTGCCAATTCTGCGTCGAGCGCCAGTAATCGACCGTTGGTCTTGGTATTCGGTTGTCTCAGCCGTGGATCCGCTGGATCATCCGCCCTCCTGGCAATGAGAACCTCATTGGTCTGAAAGTTGATATCCGATATTTTCACACCAAGCAACTCGCCCCGTCTTACTCCCAACGACAACAACCAGCGGATCACTAAATAGTTTCTCTGCCGGGTGTAATCATGACACCAAGGGTTATGCTCAGACTCTGGGACAATTGCCTTTTGCAGCACCGATAACATTTGCTCAGTTAAGCCCTCGCGAGGCGTTAAACTAGAAAAACGATGTACTGAGGGCATGCGAGCCTTTATGGCTTTAGACACGAGCTCCCGAAGCTTTTCCAGCACCATGAAATGCGGGCTTCCGCCAATCTTCAGCAGGTGATCGGTCGCAACCCAGTCAAGGTAACGGGCAATGTATAAATGCCGTATGGCAATTGTAGAGGGCTGTAAAACAGAGTTCATAGTTACAGCGGGCCATACGAAAATTACACTCGATTGCTTTCTATTGTCCGCAGCAATCGGTAACTTGCATGCCCTAACGATAGCCTCTACGTCTCCTACAGATAAAAACTGGCCGCCACGCAATCGGGCGCACAAATCTATCTTTAGTTCTTCAAGAGCGATGAACAGCACCATAAGAGACCGAAGTGCTTGATGGAGGGTACTTGTCGACAAATTCGCTCCTCGTAACTCTGTCAGTATCCAAAGGGTTGCGCTGTGCACGGGCATGCCATCTCGCCGATAGCAAAGCATGGGAAAGCGTTCGCCGTTCTCGAATCGCACAAGCTTGATTCTATAAGGATTCATTGTTTACACATCCACAAGGTAAACAATAATTAACCCTAGGCTACAACTCATCATTACGCAAAAAATTATTCTAAGCCGTTGTTTTTATTTATTAACTACCAGACAAATTTACATTTAATAAAAAGTCATGCTGACTGCATCTTCAATGACCTGGCGGTGATCAGCCATTTCCTGCTGGAAAGCGGCCGTGTGAATCGGGTGCTGATCTTCGATTGCGACGTGCACCAGGGCGACGGGACTGCACGGATTCTGCACAACACCCCGGAGGCCGTGACTGTTTCCCTGCACTGCGAAAAGAATTTTCCTGCACGCAAGGCTGAAAGCGACTGGGACATCCCGTTGCCCAAAGGCATGGGCGATGCCGATTACCTGAAGGTGGTGGATGACGCGCTGAATTATTTGCTACCGCTCTACCAACCGGATCTGGTGTTGTATGACGCTGGCGTCGACGTGCACAAGGACGACGCCCTCGGTTACCTGAAGCTGACCGACGAAGGCGTGGCCGCTCGCGATGAAAGCGTGATGCGCCACTGCCTGGGTCGGGATATTCCGGTGGTAGGAGTGATTGGCGGCGGCTACAGCAAGGACCGCCAGGCCCTGGCGCGCCGCCACGGCATCCTGCATCACAGCGCGCAACGGGTCTGGCAGTCATCAGGGTGTCATTGAGGTGTGAGTCTTTACCCACAATGCCTGTGGAACTGCCTGTGGATAACCTGAGTGAAAGGGTCTGCAGGCCATGCTTCATATAGCATGCAGAGCGCTGGTTGTTTTTTGATCACTATTTTATGAACACCCCGGAACCAATGTGGGAGCGAGCCTGCTCGCGATGAGGCCATCACATCCAACATCGATTTTGACTGACCCACCGCCATCGCGAGCAGGCTCACTCCCACAGGGATCTGTGCTGATAGAATGCCCGGCTTATTCCGCCGAACCGCAGCGCACTCCATGACCCAGCCCTCGACCTCCTCCCCTTCTCACGTCGCCATCATCGGCGGCGGCCCCGCCGGTCTGATGGCCGCCGAAGTGCTGAGCCAGGCCGGGATCAAGGTCGACCTGTACGACGGCATGCCGTCGGTGGGGCGAAAATTCCTGCTGGCCGGTGTCGGCGGCATGAACATCACCCATTCCGAAGCCTACCCGGCGTTTCTCTCGCGCTATGCCGAACGCGCGCCGCAGATTGCCCCGCTGCTTCGCTCATTCGGCGCTGATGCGTTGTGCCAGTGGATTCATGACCTGGGCATCGAAACCTTCGTCGGCAGCTCCGGCCGGGTGTTTCCGACCGACATGAAAGCGGCCCCCCTGTTGCGCGCCTGGCTCAAGCGTCTGCGCGAGGCCGGCGTCGTTATCCACACCCGCCACCGCTGGCTCGGCTGGGATGATCACGGTGGGTTACGCATCGACAGCCCCGATGGCGAAACCATCATCAAGCCCGACGCCACCTTGCTGGCCCTCGGCGGAGGCAGCTGGTCACGCCTTGGTTCGGACGGCGCGTGGATGCTGCCATTGGAGCAGCGAGGCGTAGGACTGATGCCGTTGCAACCGAGCAATTGCGGCTTCGAGGTGCAGGCCTGGAGCGAGTTGATGGTCAGCAAATTTGCTGGCGCTCCGCTGAAGAACATCGCCATCGGTCTCAATGACGACGTGCCGCGCTTGGGCGAATGCGTGATCACCTCGACCGGGATCGAAGGCAGCTTGATCTACGCCCTCTCGGCACCGATTCGCGAGGCCATCAATCAGCACGGCTCCGCCACCGTTCATCTTGACCTGTTGCCGGGCCGGCCTGTGGATAAAGTTCAGGCGGCGCTGAGCAAACCCCGTGGCTCCCGCTCCATGTCCAAACACCTGCACAGCCAGCTCGGGATCGATGGGGTGAAAGCGGCATTGCTACGCGAACTCACCCCGGCCGAAAGCTTTGCTGATCCGGCGTTGCTGGCCAGGGCGATCAAGGCGTTGCCCCTGATGCTGGTTAAAACCCGTCCACTGGACGAGGCCATCAGCAGCGCAGGTGGCGTGATGTTCGAGTCGATGGATGAACGGCTGATGCTCAAGCAATTGCCTGGGGTGTTCTGCGCGGGGGAAATGCTCGATTGGGAAGCGCCGACCGGCGGCTATCTGCTGACCGCATGTTTCGCCAGTGGGCGTGCGGCGGGGTTGGGGATGCTGGAGTGGTTGAAGCGCAAGGCTTGAAGACCGAGTCGTGCCCATCGCGAGCAGGCTCACTCCCACACTGGATCTGTGTCGTTCACAAATCCCCTGTGGGAGCGAGCCTGCTCGCGAAGGCGTCCTGACAGACGCCGAAGCTTTTTAAGGCTTCTTCTTACGCGGCCCAGTGTTAAACACCGGCACTTTGCGCACAGGCTTGATCGAAGGCTCCGGCGCCGAAGCATCCCCACTCTCGACCCACTTACCCAAATTGCGTTTACCGCCACCGGAGGTCTTCGGCTTCTTCGGTTTTTTCGGCTTCTTGACGACCTGACCGCTGGCGTCGGTATCTGGCACCCGGTGCTCAGGTTCGAAGTCATGTTCCATCTGCCGCGGCAATGTCTGACGGGTCAACGTCTCGATGGCCGACAGCAGATTCACTTCATCGGCACACACCAGCGAAATGGCCTGCCCGCTTGCACCCGCGCGACCGGTACGACCGATCCGGTGGATGTAGTCCTCCGCCACGATCGGCAGGTCGAAGTTGACCACCAATGGCAAATCTTCGATATCCAGACCACGGGCCGCAACGTCGGTGGCCACAAGAATCTGCACTTCACTGGCCTTGAACCGGTCCAGCGCACGCTGACGGGTTGCCTGCGGTTTGTCGCCGTGGATGCCGTCGGCATTGATGCCCAGGCCCTGGAGTTTTTCCACCAGCGCGTCCACACCATTGCGGGTCTTGGCGAACACCAGCACCTGCTTCCACTTGCCCTTGCGCATCAAGTGAACGAACAGTTCAGGCTTGCGCTTCTTGTCAACCACCACGACCCACTGCTTGACGGTGCTGGCAGCGACGTTGCGCGGGCTGACTTCGATGCTCAGCGGATCGTTGAGCATTTGTCCAGCCAGCAAGCGGATCGCGTCGGAGAACGTTGCGGAGAACAGCAGCGTCTGACGTTGCTTGGGCAGCACGCGGTAGATATTCCCCAGCTCCTCGGAGAAACCCAGATCAAGCATGCGATCGGCTTCGTCCAGAATCAGGGTTTGCAGCTGATTGAACTTGAGGGCCTTCTGGCGATACAGATCGAGCAAACGACCCGGCGTCGCCACCAGCACGTCAACACCCTTGCGCAGCTTCATCATTTGCGGGTTGATACTGACGCCGCCGTACACGGCATAAGTGCTCAACGGCAGGTTCTCGGCGTACTGACGCACGGCTTCGTGAACCTGTTCGGCCAGTTCGCGGGTCGGCACCAGGATCAGTGCGCGCACCGAGTTAGACGCTACTTTCGGCCCTTCCATGGCCAACAATTGCAGGAGCGGCAGCGCGAAGCCGGCGGTCTTGCCAGTGCCGGTCTGGGCGGCGGCCATCAGGTCGCGACCGGCCAGCACCGCCGGAATGGCTTGCGCCTGAACCGGCGTCGGGGTCTGGTAGCCGAGCGTCTCGAGAGAGCGCAGCAAGGGTTCGATCAGGCCAAGGGTGGCGAAAGTCATGGGATTACCGTAGGAAAATTCAGCGCAGTTGTGCAAAACGAGTGTGCAATGGCGCGCAGTTTACCCTAATTAACACGGGATTCTGTCGGCACCGCTACGGCAGGTTGAACGGGAGTCCGACGCCACTGCGGCAACCCGATCAATACCACGGCGCTGATGATCACCAACATGGCCAGCGCTTCCTCGATGCCAATGGTCTCGCCGGCAAATACGATCCCCAGCAACACCGCGACCGCAGGGTTGACGTAGGCATAACTGGTCGCCGCCGCCGGACGCACGTTTTTCAACAGGTACATGTAAGCGTTGAAGGCGATGATCGAACCGAAGAAGGTCAGGTAGGCCAGGGCTGCCCAGCCTTCGATCGGCGGCATCGCCTGCAGATGCTCGCCGCTCAGCGCGCTGCCGATCAGCAATGCCACGCCGCCCACCAGCATTTCCACGGCACTGGCCATGGCGCCCTGGGGCAATGGCAATTGTTTGCTCCAGACCGAGCCGAAGGCCCAGGACGCGGCCGCGAACACCAGCAACGCCGCACCCAGCGGGCTCGATTGCAGGTTTGAACCGAGGTTGAGCATGGCGATGCCGATCAGCCCGAGCACAATGCCGGCCCATTCGAGACGGGTATTGCGCGCGCCCCAGAAATAGCCGCAGAGCAAGGTAAACAGCGGCACTGTCGCCACCGCCAGTGCCGCAACACCGGAAGCGACACCTGTGTGTTCGGCCACACTGACCGCGCCGTTACCGCACGTCAGCAGCAAAATCCCGATGATCCCGGCGGCTTTCCACTGCGCCCAGGTCGGGGCCGGTGCCCCGCGCCAGCGCAGGAAGGCGTACATCAAACTCCCGGCGATCACGAAACGGATGCCGGCGAGCAGCAACGGCGGCCAGTACTCCACGCCGATGCGGATCACCAGGTAAGTCGAGCCCCAAATCACGTACAACGCGAAAAAAGCGGCGATCAACGGTAAGGGAAAACGACGTAAGCCAGGCATGGGCAGCTCGATGACAGGACAATGTGAACGGCTATTCTAGAAAGGCCAGCGGCTTAAAATAAGTTACAAAACCTGTTTATAGCGCCGGTACACTTTTCAAAACACGGAGATTGACGCTATAAGCCGTGTTTTCGAAAGTCAGTCATTTTTCAGGTATACGACAATGGATAAATACGACCGCATGCTGCTCAGCGCCCTGCTGGAAAACGGCCGTGCGTCCTACGCCGACCTGGCGCGCAAGGTCAACCTGTCCGCCCCGGCCGTGGCCGAGCGCGTGGCCAAACTCGAAGCCAGCGGGGTGATTACCGGTTACCAGGCGAAAGTCGACATGGCCAAGCTTGGGCTGCCGATCCAGTGCGTGATCGAGTTGCGTTTGAACCAGCATGGAAATCAAAAAGCCTACGACGACCTGATCAAAATCCCACAGCTAACTGAATGCCACCGGGTCACGGGTGATCCGTGCGTGATCATGCAGGCTGCGGTGGGTTCGATGCCGGAGCTGGAAGAGCTGATCAACCGGATCGCCAAGTTCGGGTTCAGCAAGACCTCGATTGTGCTGTCGAGCGCGATAGAGAAGCGCGTGCCGCTGGGGCAACTGGAAGGGAACAGCAAAGTCTGAAAACGGCGCAGTCCCTGTAGGAGCGAGCCTGCTCGCGATAGCGGAGTATCAGTCGACATCAACGTTGAATGATAAATCGCTATCGCGAGCAGGCTCACTCCCACAGGGGATTTGCAGCGTACTTAGAACCCGCGATGACGCTTAAGGCCAGGTGCGACGTCAGGTTGGCCGCCATTTCAGCATCGGCCATGGCCCGGTGAGCCTGTCCACAACCCCACCCTCACGGATGTCACCTGATTCCTGTGGGAGCGGCGGTGCGACGATTCGACTTGCCCGCGAAGCGATCTGTCAGACGCCGCAGTAACTAGCAGGCAACAAGCCCGGCATATCCCGCAGGCGCACCCAAGGTTCTTTGCGCCAATGCAGCAGTCGCAGCGTTCCGCCCGCCCATTCCATCGCCCGCATATGCGGCGCTTGATTCGAAATGGACCCGACTTCCTCCCGCAACATCGGCACCACGTCGTGGGTCAGCCAACGTCGTAAATGGCGGTTTTCCGGGCAGTAGTGGTACACCAACATCGCGTATACGCCCGATTCACTCAGCATCAAGGTCTCTTCGAGGTCATCATTTCCGGGCAGACACATCAGTTGCTTCTGATCCGCATCAAGCTTGAGCACTTGCCTTCCATTTATGTCCACACCCATCAATCGACCGATATCGCGGGCGCAAAACCAGGGCTCTGCGTGCATCAACAGTGCGCGCAGCTGGATGTGGTGACGGATGAATGTTTTGTGGGTGAAGTGAGCTGCGCATGCAGCTGTTTGCAGTATTAAGGACTGATCTAAATCTTCAGGGGGATTGGGGGTAACTTTGATCATGGCGAATATCCTAACGAACGTTGGGGATGCCAGCATCACTTGCAGATGATGGGTGGCAGCTGTGTGCGGGTCTGCAAGACCGAGTCGTTAGGCAACCTCGGCAGACCCGAAGGTCTCCCGCACACAGCCACCATAAATCGATGGTCGCTAGGTAAAGCGACGCGATTATAGGTGCGCCGGTAGGCGCCTAACAAATTATCGGCGGGCTTGCAGACCCGGTCGCTGAATTGGCGCTACGTCCCAGAGGTTATCGATGCGACAGGTACGGGGCAAGACGGACAAATTCCTAATATTTGGTAGGAGCAATCGTCGATTTTGAGGCGTGGTTAAACACAAGGATTGAGATCGAACACCGACGTGTGGGAGCGAGCCTGCTCGCGATAGCGGTTCATCTTCAACAGTTATGTCGACTGACACTCCGTTATCGCGAGCAGGCTCGCTCCCACAGGGGATTTGCGGTGTCTTCAGAACCCGCGATGGCGCTTGAGGTGTTCGTTGATCTTCGCCGCCGGCACTTTCTGCAAGCTGACCAGCAAATCATGGGACAACTCGCGCAACCCGTGCTTGTGCCGCAGTTCTTGCGCCAGGTGCGCCGTGAGGTTGGCTGCCATTTCGGCATCGGCCATGGCCCGGTGGGCCTTGCCGGTGTTGGGCAGGCTGGCGAAGGTGGTGAGGGTGCCGAGTTTGTGGTTCGGCGCGGCGGGCATCAGGCGGCGGGCCAGTAGCAGCGAGCAGGCGAAGTTCTGCAAGCGGGTGCGCTTGATGCGGCTGAGTTCGAAGTCCCAGAACTTCTGGTCGAACGCGGCGTTGTGGGCCAGCAGCGGCGTGATCCCGACGAATTCGTTGACCTCGTTCATCACCTGCTCTGCCGAGGGCGCGGTGCGCAGCATGGCGTTGCTGATGCCGGTCAGTTGTTCGATGAAGGCCGGGACGCGCACGCCGGCGTTCATCAGGCTCTGGTAACGCTCGACGATGCGCCCCTGTTCAAGGATCACCACGGCAATTTCCGTGGCCCGGCAGCTGCTGCTCGGGGAGATCCCGGTGGTTTCAAAGTCGATGACTGCTATGCGTTCCAAACCTGTTTCAACTCCGTAAAAATCAATTCTTGAGCAGCAACGCGCCTTCGATCGGCACGTAACGGCTGGCGGCGCGGATCAGCGAGTTGGCCGTCAGGCCCGGCACGCCGTAAGCCACGGCTTGCACCCCGTGCTTGGTGATGATGCGTTCCAGCAGCATGTCGAAATCACCGTCGCCGGAAGCCAGCACCACTTCGTCGACATGATCGGCGGCGTCCATGATGTCGAGGGTGATGCCCACGTCCCAGTCGCCTTTGGCCGAGCCGTCGCTGCGCTGGATGTAGGGCTTGAGCTTCACGATGAAGCCGAGGTTGCGCAGGATCTGCTGGAATTGCTGCTGCTTGCTGTCGCCGCGATCAATCGCGTAGGCGTAGGCCTCGACGATCTCGCCCTGTTTGCTGATATCAGCCCACAGCGCGGCGTAGTTGAAGTGGCAACCATAGGCCTGACGCACGGTGTAATAGAGGTTTTGAACGTCGGCGAACACTGCGATTTTTTTCACCGTGCATCCTCTTTGGCGCAGTCGCGCGCAGGCTGGGTCAGGCACCAGGCCCGAAAAGTGGCCCAGTATGCCAGCCTGAAGGATTGTTCCGCGAATAATCGGCCCGAAGCCTCTTGGAGCCTCGGACGAATGGCAACCTGTGGCGAGGGAGCTTGCTCCCTCACCACGGGTTCAGTGTTACACCTGTAACGTTGAATCAGACGAAGGAATCGTCGTCGCCGCCAAAGAACGAAGAGCTGTCATTGCTGTAGTCGGCGTCGGTGAAGCCTCCCTGATCGTTGGCGTTGTTGTCAGCCACGCGCTCGTCGTTGCCCCAGCCGTTGCCGCTGTCGCTCTGATCATTGACCTGAGCCGGTTCTTCCTTGATGACTTCGACGACTTCCTGCGGTTGCTGATTGCTGTGGAACAGGCTGCTGATGCCTTGCGCCAGCATCACGCCACCGGCCACACCGGCGGCGGTTTTCAGTGCGCCGCCAAGGAAACCACTGCCAATCCCGGGGGCTTGCTGCTGCGGCGCGTAATTCTGCTGTGGCGGTGCAGCACCGAAGTTCTGTTGCTGTGGCGGCTGCGAATTGAACGACGGCCGCCCCTGCTCACGCCATCCACCATTGGAGGACGGCGCGCTTTGCGTCGGTGCAGGCTGCGGATCACGGGAACCGCCACCGAAAATGCTCGACAGGAAACCACCGCTGGCAGGCGCCGACGGCTGAGCCTTGGCCGATTGCAGTTCGGCCTGCAATTGCTGAACTTGCTGAGCGAGTTGCTTGTTCTGCGCGTCGAGGCTTTTGATGGCCGCTTCCTGAACCAGAATCGCCTGGGTCATGAAATAACCTGCCGCCGGTTGGCGAGTCAGGTGCTCCTTGATCCGCGCTTCAGCCTGGGCGTCACGCGGGGCTGAGTCCGTTTCGGCTTGTTGCAACCGGGAAAACAGTCCATCGATCAGGGTTTGTTCTTCGCTGTTCATGGCGACCTCGTAGATTGCCGGAGAAATCGTTGACCTTTACCAAAGAGGATAAGGTGCTCGACCTTAATGGAGGCTGAAACAAGTTGTTTCAATGACCTTTACCGAACGTTTACGTTTGCGCCCCAAAGGGCTTCATCGGTTAAAGTGGGCCACTGCTTTCAACCTGCGATACCGACTGATGAATTCGTTCGATGTACTGCGTGACTCTCTGTATTTCTTCAAGCGCAATCTGGGCCAGATCGTGCGCCTGTGCCTGCCGCTGGTGATTTTCGAGGCGCTGCTGCAACAAGTGGTGGATCGCTCCACCGAGCCGGACAGTTTCCCCGGCATCAGCGTGATGGTCGGCTTGCTGGTCTATCCGCTGTACACCGCCGCACTGATCCTGTTTCTCGATGCCCGCAGTCGTGGCGAATCACCGAGCACCCGCGAGTTGCTGTCGAGGTCGGCCTATCTGTGGCCGCGCTTCGCCCTGCTCACCGCCCTCAACACCTTGCTGATCCTGATCGGCCTGTCGCTGTATTTCCTGCCGGGCATCTGGCTGATGGTGACCCTGGCGTTCGGCGAGTATCTGTTGGTGCTGCGCGGCCTGGCCCCGTTGGCGGCGATGAAGGAAAGCCTGCGTCTTACCCGCGGCCATTTCCTGCGCATCCTGGTGTGCATTCTGTGTGTGATGGGCCCGTTGTGGGTGCTCAAGGGCGCGACCCTTGCGATTTACCCGGATCCGCAGAACCCGGTGATTTCGCTGCTGATCGACAGCGCGCACAGCTTCCTGCAATTGTTCACCAGCGTGGTTCTGTTCCGCCTGTTCATGCTGATTGCCGATGCGCCCGAGAAAATTGACGGGCCGCTATGACCCATGGGCTTAAGCCCGACGCTCGGTTATGCTCGGGCTCATCTTTTGTAACGCTATAAGCCGAGCCATGACCCGTCTACTGCGCTACACCCTGCTGGGCCTGCTGATCACGGCGGGCCTGATTGCCTTGCTGATTTACAACCTGACCTGGCGTCCCGGTGCCAAAGAAGCAGCACCGGTCGGCTGCAGCGCTCAGGCGCCCACGCTGGTCCCCGGCCAGGCCCTGAAAGTCATGACCTGGAACGTCCAGTACCTGGCGGGCAAGCGCTACGTGTTCTGGAATGACCTGGCCAAAGGCGACGACGAGAGCCCCACCGCCGAAGACATGGCCTTCAGCCTCGATGAGGTGGCACGGGTCATTCGTGACGAGCAACCGGACATTGTGCTGTTGCAGGAGCTGGATGACGGCGCCAAGGCCAGCGATTATCAAAACCAGTTCAAGTTGCTTCAGGAACGGGTCGCCGACCTTTATCCGTGCAGCGCTCATGCCTTCGACTGGAAAGCTGACTTTGTGCCGCTGCCGCACATCTTCGGCAGTGTCGGCCGACAACTGGCAACCCTCAGCCGATACCAGATCGAACACGCCGAACGCCTGCAATTGCCGGTCGCGTCGGCCAACTTCATCAGCCGTCAGTTCACACCGAAAAACGCCTTGCTGGCGACTTACCTGCCATTGGGCGGCGGTGGGCAGATCGCGGTACTCAATACCCATCTGGACCGCGTCATCCAACCTGATGAAACCCTGCTGGCCCAAGTGACCGCCGTGGCCAAGGTGCTCGACAAATATGAAAGCCATGGCACCCCGTGGTTGATCGGTGGCGACTTCAACCTGTTGCCGCTGGGTCAGTATCGACGCCTGCCCGACGAACAACGCACGCCCTACTCCGTCGACAGTGCCTTGCATGTGCTGTGGGACAAATACCCGATGATCCCGACCAACAACGAAGCCAGCGGGATCGACCGGGCGCGGTGGCTGACCCACTACCCGAATGATCCAGGCTTGAATGGCCCGGACCGGACGGTTGATTACCTGTTCTACAGCCCGCGGATCAAACGGGTCGAGGCGATGGTGAGGCAGGACGATACCTTGCGGATCTCCGATCATTTGCCGGTGATTGCGCGGTTCCTCCTGCCTGCGGCCCCATAGAGCCGGATCAACCCTCCCAGAGGGGATTTGGGCATGACGGTAAATCGGCTCAATGAACCTCTTCCAGATCGTCATGCAACAGCCCGAAGATCTTGCGTTTCATGTCGATGAACGAGCGCTCCATGACCATGTCCAGGTTACGCGGGCGTTCGATCGGCACGTCCAGGATCTGCTTGATCCGCCCTGGCCTGGCGCCCATCACGTAAACCCGATCCCCCAACAGAATCGCCTCGTCGATGTCGTGGGTCACGAACAGCACGGTCTTCTTGCTGTTGCCCCAGACCCGCAACAACAGCTGCTGCATTTGCAGGCGCGTCTGGCTGTCGAGCGCGCCGAAGGGTTCGTCCATCAAGAGGATTTGCGGGTCATTGGCCAAGGCCCGGGCAATCGCCACACGCTGCATCATGCCGCCGGACAACTGCTTGGCGTAGTTATCGGCGAACCCGGTCAGCCCCACTTCATTGACGTAGTAATCGACGATCTCCTTGCGCTGAGCGGCCGCCATGCCGCGCCGCTTGAGGCCGAACTCGACGTTCTGCCGCACGGTCAGCCACGGGAACAGCGTGTAGCTCTGGAACACCATACCCCGATCCGCACCCGGCCCCTGCACTTGCTGGCCGCCGACATAAATCTCGCCTTCCGTGGGCTCGTTCAGGCCGGCCGTGAGGTACAGCAGACTCGACTTGCCACAGCCCGACGGTCCGACCAGCACGGCGAATTGTTGATCCGGCACTTCGAACGACACCTGCTCCAGCGCGGTGAACATGCCGCCGCCAGGTTTCTGATAACGCAGACTGACCTTGTCCACCTGCAGCCGTGGCGCGGCTTGCACCGGGGCGGCCGTGGGTGTGATGAAACGCGGGTTGACGGCGCTTACTGAGCCCATGCGGCAATCCTCAGACGGAGAAAACGGAACAGTTGATCGGTGACCAGGCCCAGCAGGCCGATGATTGCGATGGCGAGGAAAATCACGTCCACTTGAAAACCGCGCATGGCTTTCAGGCTCAAGTAACCCAGGCCACTGGACGCGGCGACCAGCTCGGCGACCACCAGATAGGTCCAGGCCCAGCCCATGGTTACGCGCAACGTGTCGAGCACACCCGGCAACGACGCCGGGGCAATCACATGCAGCACCGCATCGCGGCGGGTCGAACCCAAGGTGTACGACGCGTTGATCAGGTCCTTGGAGATGCCCTTGGACACGTCGGCGATCATCACCAGTTGCTGGAAAAACACGCCAAAGATGATCACCGACACACGCTGTTCCAGACCGATGCCGATCCACAGAATGAACAGCGGCACGAACGAGGTCACCGGCAGGTAGCGGATGAAATTGACCATCGGTTCAAGGAACGCCTGGACGATGCGGAAGCTGCCCATCAGCAACCCCAACGGCACCGCCACCAGCGACGAGACAATGAAGCCGACCATCACCACTTCGAGGCTGGCCCACACATGCAGGCCAAGGGTGCCGTCGCGGCTCAGTCGCACGGCGGCTTCGGCCACCGCCCCCGGTGTCGGCAGGAACATGCCTGGCACCACGCCGCCATAGGACAACCCGGCCCACAGGCCGATCAACAACACCCAGGCCAGGCCGCTCGCGCTCCAGATCACCTGCACCGGCAGGCCGGTCTTGGGCGTGATGCAGCGGCTCAGCCATGAATTGCGCTTGAACATGCGGACCTCCTACAGCGGGCTGACGAAGCGGTTGTCGATCAGGTCGTCATTGCTGACGTTGTAGGGCTTGCCCTGCAATTCGCTGGCGGTTTCGTTGGCCAGTTTGATCAGTGGCTCGCTGTCGCCCGGCTTGCCCGGAGACCCCAAGAGTTTTTCGCTCATGGCCTGATCGTAGAAGCGCACGCCTTGCGCGGCGGCTTCCAGTTCCTTCGGATCAGCGAGGTAACCGCCGACGCCTTTGGCCATGATTTTGTAAGCTTCCTTCGGATGGTCCTTGGTGTACTGCACCGCTTTGTAGAGACCGGCGACCAAGGCCTTGACGTCTTCCGGTTGCTTCTCGATGACCGTGCAGTTGAGCGCGACCACGTCGACAATCACTCCCGGCGTGCTGCTGCTGTCGATCAGCACTTTGCCTTGTTGCTTGTTGCGGACCATCGACAGGTGCGGCTCCCAGGTCACGGCGGCCGGCACACGGCCGGCGATGAACGCGGTGGCAGCGTCATCGGCCGTCATGTTCTGCACGGTGATGTCGCTCATGCTCATGCCGTGTTTTTTCAGCAGGTACGACAGCCAGAACTGCGAGGTCGACCCTTCGTTCACCGCCACTGCCTTGCCTTTGAGCTCCTGCAAACTCTTGACGTCCTTGCCCACCAGAACACCGTCGCCACCATGGCTGTCATCGAGTGCGGCGACGGCCTTGAAGCAGAATTGCGGACGGTACTTGAGCACTTCGTCGATAGTCGACGCCGAGCCCGACAACTCGCCCGAAGCCTGGGCGGCCATGTACATCGAAGCTTCTTCAACGACGGGCAATTCGACGGTCAAACCGCCTTCCTTGAAGTAGCCCAGATCCTGGGCCAGGTAGAGCGTGCCGTAGCCGACCCACGTGGTGTGGCCGATGGACAGGGTGCCGGCCTGGGCGCTGGTGGCGACCGTGGCGGCGATGGCGGTGATCGCCAGTGGATGAGCGACGCGGTTAAGCAAGGACTTGATCATGGAGCACTCCCAAAGCTGTTGATTTAGTTTTGTCATGGGCAGTACGGCCAGTGGCCTTGGATCAGTTGCCACCGGTGGTCTCTGATGGACCTTTCGATGGTCAGCATTCGGCTGACTGGCGAAGTCGATGTTGGACCAGGGGCGGGATAAGGAAAATCAGGAAATATGTCGTTGGGAGTGATGAAAAAACTGGGTAGCGCGCGCCGTAAAAGGGCGGGGTTGGCGGGGATGCACGGGGGAGGTGCAAAACATGAAATGAGTGTTGAATCGACCACAGCATTCGCGGGCAAGCCTCGCTCCTGCAGGGTTTATGTCGGCCGCGGAATTGGGCACGACACATAACCTGCAGGAGCGAGGCTTGCCCGCGAAGAGGATCACAAGAGCGCTACAAGATCAAAGCCGGCCGTATTCCTGAGCAGTACGATCGACTGCTTTCAAGGTCTTGCCCACCAGCTCATCAATCTCCTCCCGGCTGGCAATCAACGCCGGCGCCATGATCATCCGCCCCAGCGTCGAACGAATAATCACCCCTTCCTCAAAGCCAATCGTGCGGCAACGCCAGGCAATGTCGTTCTCATTGGCAAAACGCTTGCGACTGCTTTTGTCCTCGGCCAATTGCAACGCCGCGACCATGCCGACACCCTGAATATCGCCCACCAACGGGTGATTGCCGAACACCTCGCGCAGGCACTGTTGCAGGTACGGTCCGATGTCATCCTTGACCCGCGTCACCACGCCCTCATCGCGCAACGCCGTGAGGTTGGCAATCGCCACCGCCGCCGCCACCGGGTGCCCGGAGTAAGTCAAACCGTGGGCAAATACCCCGCCCTGCTCCACCAACACCCGGGCCATTTTCTTCGACAGAATCAACCCGCCCATGGGGATGTAACCGGAGGTCAAACCCTTGGCGATCGACAGCGTGTCCGGCTCGAAACCGAAGTGCTCGTGAGCGAACCATTCGCCGGTACGACCGAAGCCGCCGATCACTTCGTCGGCGCACAACAGCACGTCATACTTGCGGCAGATCCGCTGAATTTCCGGCCAGTAACTCTCAGGCGGGAAGATCATTCCGCCGGCGCCCTGGAACGGTTCGGCGATAAACCCGGCGACCTTGTCCGCACCCAGTTCGAGAATCTTCGCTTCCAGTTGCTGCGCCGCCCGCACGCCGAATTCGGCCGGGGTCAGATTGCCCTCGTGGGCGAAAAAGTACGGCTCGTCGATGTGTTCGATATCGGGGATCATGCCGCCCATTTCATGCATGAATTTCATGCCGCCGAGCGCCGTCGCCGCCAGGGTCGAGCCGTGGTAACCGTTCCAGCGACCGATCATGATTTTCTTCTCGGGCTTGCCGAGGATCGTCCAGTAACGCCGCACAGTGCGGATCAGCACCTCGTTGGCTTCGGAACCGGAGTTGGTGTAGATCGCGTGGCTGTAGTGCCCCGGCAACAGGCTGAACAGCAGCTCCGAGAGCTCGATCACCTGCGGGTGGGTGGTGTGGAAAAACATGTTGTAGTACGGCAACTGCTCGAGCTGCCGGGTCGCCGCAGCCGCCAGATCCTTGCGGCCGTAACCGAGGTTGGTGCACCACAACCCGGACATGCCGTCGAGGTAACGCCGACCATCGTTGTCCCACAGGTGCAGGCGCTCGCCGCGGACCATCACCCGCGGCCCTTCGTCATTGAGCGCTTTTTGATCGACGAATGCGTGGATGTGGTGCGCTGCGTCGGCGGCCTGGTAGTCGCGGGTTTCACGTGGTGTGGTCATCGCCAGTTCTCCGTTTTGTTATGAGCGGCTGTTATGCGCGCAGCTGAAACCAGGTGGTCTTCAACTGGGTGTATTTATCGAATGAGTGCAGCGACAGGTCGCGACCGAATCCGGACTGTTTGCCGCCGCCAAAAGGCACGGTCACGTCCAGTGCATCGACGCTGTTGACCGACACCGTGCCCGCTCGCAATTGCCGCGCCACACGGTGGGCGCGGTTGAGGTCGTCGGTCCACAGCGAAGCCGCCAGGCCGTAGACGCTGTCGTTGGCCAGTTGCAAGGCGTGGGCCTCGTCGTCGAACGCCGTGACCGCCAGCACCGGGCCGAACACTTCCTCGCGAAACAGCGGCATGTCCGGGCTCACGCCGGTAAAAATCGTCGGCTGAATGAAGTTGTCGGAGCCGTTGAAGATCGACTGCCTGCCCCCGCAAACCCTGGTCGCGCCCAAGCGTTCGGCCTGTTGGATGAACTTCATGATGCGCGCGGTCTGACGGCTGTCGACGATTGCCCCGGCGCTGCTCGACGGGTCCAGCGGATCACCCGGCTGCCAGCGCTCGGCCTGCACTTTCAGGCGCTCGACGAACTCATCATGAATCGAACGCTGCACCAGCAACCGTGAGTTGGCCGAGCA
Source organism: Pseudomonas sp. FSL W5-0299 (assembly GCF_005930655.1). Taxonomy (NCBI): domain Bacteria; kingdom Pseudomonadati; phylum Pseudomonadota; class Gammaproteobacteria; order Pseudomonadales; family Pseudomonadaceae; genus Pseudomonas; species Pseudomonas sp. FSL W5-0299. The sequence goes on along the minus strand of NZ_RXHX01000036.1, from coordinate 30,483 downwards.
GACTTCACCCTGATTGAAGAAGATGCCGAACGCTGCTTTCTCGGCGGCCAGGTTCAGGTCCTGGCAATCGGCGAACACCAGATTGGCGCTCTTGCCGCCGCACTCCAACCACACCTGTTTCAGGTTCGATTGCGCCGAATACTGCATGAAATACTTGCCGACTTCAGTGGAGCCGGTGAACACCAGGCAATCGACATCCGGGTGCAGACCGAGGGCTTTGCCGGTCTGCTCGCCGAGGCCCGGCAGCACGTTGAGCACGCCCGGTGGTAGACCGGCTTCCAATGCAAGCTCAGCCAGACGCAGGGCGGAGAACGGTGATTGCTCGGCGGGCTTGAGGATCACCGAATTGCCTGCGGCCAAGGCTGGCGCGAGTTTCCACGCGGCCATGTCCAGCGGGAAATTCCACGGCACCACCGCAGCGACCACACCCAGTGCTTCGCGGGTGATGGTCGCCAGCACGTTTTGCGCACTGGGGGCGATCTGGTCGTAGAGTTTGTCGAGGCTTTCGGCGTACCAGCGAAACACCCCGGCGGCGCCCGGCACGTCGATGTTGTAGGCGTCCATCACCGGTTTGCCCATGTTCAGCGAGTCGAGCAGCGCCAGCTCTTCGCGGTGGGTCATGATCAGCTCCGCCAGACGCAGCAACACGTGCTTGCGCTCGCTCGGCGAACGCGCCGACCAGGTGCCGGCTTCGAATACCCCCCGCGCATTGCGTACCGCCGCGTCCACCTCTTCATCACCGCAAGCGGTCACGTTCGCCAGACGCTGGCCAGTGGCGGGGTCGATTGCTGTGAAGGTCTGACCCGACTGCGCCGAACGGGGTTTGCCGTCGATCAGGGCCTGGTCGGGAAACCGCAGCGCTGCGGCTTTGTTTTGCCAATATGCAAGCTCGAACACGTTCAGATGCTCCATGGGCTTTTCTTGTGTCTGAATGGTGGCCCAGGCCCGAGTCCAGTAAAAATAGTAAAAATGTCTTCGCAGACCATGAAAAAACTGGGCAGCCAATCTCCCCGGTGGCGCGGTATGTGGTTATTGTTCAGGCACAACAACACCGTCGTCAGAACGGATGCAGTCGGCGCGAAAATTGCCTGGATGTCGAGTCCATCCACCCCGAGGTTTGCCGTGGCTGCCTACAACCTGCGTCAATTGAAATACTTCATCACCACCGTCGAATGCGGCAGCGTCGCCGAGGCCTCGCGCAAGCTGTACATCGCCCAACCGGCGATCTCCACGGCGATCAAAGGCCTGGAAGACAGCTTCGGCGTGCAACTGCTGATCCGCCATCACGCTCAGGGCGTGTCCCTGACACCAAGCGGCGCACGCTTCTATCGCAAAGCCCAGGAACTGCTGCGCATGGCCAAGGAGTTCGAACAGAACGCCCTCGCCGACAACGACGTGGTGGCCGGGCAAATCGATATCGGCTGCTTCGAAACGGTCGCACCGCTGTACCTGCCGCAACTGATTGCCGGGTTTTCGGCGCTGTATCCGGGGGTGAAAATCCGCATCCGCGACGGCGAGCAGCAAGAGCTGGTGCAAGGCCTGACGTCGGGCACCTTCGACCTGGCGATCCTGTATGAGCACGAGCTCGACGCCACCATTCAGACCGAACCGCTGATGCCGGCGCAACGGCCATATGCGTTGCTGCCGACGGACCATCGCTTCGCCCAGCTCAAGCAAGTGTCGCTACGTGATCTGTGCCTGGAACCGATGATTCTGCTGGACGTGCAACCGAGCCGGACCTACTTCGTCAGCCTGTTCGAAGAACTGAACCTGTCACCGAACATCGCCTTCAGCTCACCGTCGATCGAGATGGTGCGGGGGATGGTCGGGCAAGGGTTCGGCTTCTCGATCCTGGTAACGCGGCCGCATTCGGAATGCACTTACGACGGAAAGAAAGTGGTGTGCGTGGATATCGTCGAAGAGGTCACTGGTTCGGGATTGGTGGCGGCATGGTTGAAGCGCGGGCAACTGACCAAACCGGCGCAGTTGTTTGCCGATTATTGCCGGGAGCAACTCACTGCCAAGGCCGGGGAAAGCACATGAGCCAAGTGAAATCCTGTGGCGAGGGCGCTTGCTCCCGTTCGACTGCGCAGCAGTCGCATCTCCATTGCATGCGGTGTATCTGACACATTCAGGCGGCCGATTATGGGGCCGCTTCGTGACCCAACGGGAGCAAGCTCCCTCGCCACAGTTTTTGTGTTCTACCCCAAGAGTTACTTGCGCGGTTTGATCCGAGCGGTGGCTTCGGCCACCAACGGATCATCCGGCCAATAATGCTTCGGATACCGCCCCTTCAAATCCTTCTTCACCTCGGCGTAGGTACTGCGCCAGAAGTTCGCCAAGTCCTGAGTCACCTGCACCGGCCGCCGCGCCGGGGACAGCAGATGCAGCTTCACCACTTGCCGGCCCCCGGCAATGCGCGGGGTATCGGACAGGCCGAACAGCTCCTGTAAACGCACCGCCAAAATCGGCGGTTGTTCGCTGTAGTCCAGACGAATCGAAGAACCCGACGGCACACTCAGGTGATGCGGCGCCTGTTCATCCAGCCGTTGCGGCAGCGGCCAGGGCAGCAAGTTATGGACGATGCTCGACAGGTCCAGATTGGCGAAATGACTGAGGCGCGAGACTTTGCCCAGGTACGGCATCAGCCAGTGCTCAAGGTTTTTGAGCAGTGCGGCATCGCTGACATCCGGCCATTCACTTTCACCCTTACTGCCGAGGTCCAGCTGTCGCAGCAATGCCACGCGCGCCTGCCACTGACGCAGCTCCGGGGTCCACGGCAACAACTCCAGCCCCTTGCGGCGTACCAGATTGACCAGCGCCTGGCTGCGCGCTGTTTCGTCGAGGCCGGTCAGCGGTTCGCGGCTGAGGATCAATTCACCAACCTTGCGCTGACGCTCGGCGCGCAACACACCTTCGCGCTCATCCCAATCCAGTTGATCGACCACGCGCACTTGCTCGGCCAGTACGGAATCGAACAGCGCCGGATCAAAATCCGCCGCCAGATAAATCCGTTCCTCGCGCTGCCCCTGACGACTGCCCAGATCCGCAATCACCAACCACGCTTGCTTCATCAGACTGTCTGCTTCAGCGAACAACGCCGCACGGCCGTTGGCCAGGCGATATTCAGCGCCACCGGCGCGGCGTTGCTGGGCGACACGGTCTGGATAGGCCAACGCCAACAGGGCGCCGAGCCAGCGTGGATGATCCGGATCGCTGACCGGCTCCGACGCTTTGCCACGCAGGTAACCGCGATACTGCCGCGCCAGTTGCCGGGCACGTTGCACGCCACCCTGAGCACCGCGAGCCGCACGCTCTTCGCCGGACAACAGCACCAATCGGCTGTGCAGATCCGCTCCGGCGCCACGCAAGATGTCCCGCTCACCGAGCAATGCCGCAACATCGCAGGCCATGTCGGCCAAACCGAGCGCCTGACCGCGCAACAACAAATGGGCAATGCGCGGATGCGCCGGCAATTCGGCCATGGCCTGACCGTGACGGGTCAGCGCGTCGCCGTCCAATGCGCCCAGACGATCAAGCAGATCCTGAGCCTGTGCATAAGCGGCGGCGGGCGGCACGTCGAGCCACACCAATTGCGTCGGTGTCACGCCCCAGCGCCCGAGCTGCAAGGCCAGACCGGCAAGGTCGGCCGAGAGAATCTCCGCGCTGGCATAGGCTGCCAATTGCTCGTGCTGATCCTGCGACCACAACCGATAACACACGCCCGGCTCCAGACGCCCTGCTCGTCCTGCGCGCTGAGTGGCGCTGGCTTTTGAAATTCGTTGGGTATCGAGCCTGGTCATGCCGCTGCCGGGATCGAAACGCGGCACCCGCGCCAGCCCGGCATCAATCACCACACGCACGCCGTCGATGGTCAGGCTGGTCTCGGCGATGTTGGTCGCCAGCACCACTTTGCGCTTGCCCGCCGGTGCCGGATCGATTGCCGCTCGTTGGGCGGCGAGGTCCAGCTCACCGTGCAACGGGCAGAGCAAAACCTGTGTGCTCTCGCTCAGCGCATCCGCCAATTGTTGATGCACGCGACGGATTTCCGCCTGCCCCGGCAGGAACACCAGCACGCTGCCGGTCTCATCATTCAAGGCTTCGAGAATCGTCTGCACCAGGCGCGGCTCGATGAATTCGCCGGGCTGGAGCGGCCGACCCCAGCGCATCGCCACCGGGTACATACGGCCTTCACTGCGCAGGATCGGCGCGTCATCGAGCAACCCGGCCAGGCGTTCGCCTTCAAGCGTTGCAGACATCAAAAGGATTTTCAGCGGCTGGTCGTCGCGAAACAGCTCCCGGCCATTCAGGCTCAGGGCCAATGCCAGGTCCGCGTCGAGGCTGCGCTCTCCGATTTTCCCATCTACACTATCTTGTCAGATGGCTCAGGATGACGGTGTAGCGCGCATATCAGCTACCCCGAACGGGAGAAACTGAATTGACAATCATCAAAAATTGCTCATTTTCGCGTTTTTATCCTTTCGAGGCTCTCGACGCTAACGTCCGAGAGCTGATGGAAGGATGCTTCAACCTAGATCTCGCTAGCTCCATCAACCGTCCGATGCTGAAGGCATTCAATGCCTACTGCCATCTGATTGATGTGAAGATCAGCTATTTCACGTTATCGACCCCTGAATTTGTAGAAGTCGCAATGGGCTTTATTGGCGCCCTTCATAATGATTGCCTGTTGTACTACAACACTGCGGGTAGAGTACGAATGGCCGGGGCCTTCGTTGATATGATAAACGCGGTGAGTGAGAAAATCCCAATACTGCCTAGCTTTGACAAAATAAAAACAAGAACAAAAGACTGTTATCCCATATGGGAACGTCTAAAAGTACGAATCAAAGAAAAAAGCATTCATTACTGGAACGGTTGGCATGTAGAGTCCACCAAAGGACAGAAACTATACACAGCGATACCTCTCATATGGCATTCACATGGTGAAGAATTCGCAGAAAAAATATTCAATACATACAAGCCTCATATTGAAAAATACGCACGCCCTGACATCACAGTATTTAACTCATTTCTTACATTTTTAAGCAAAAAAAAATCCGACTGGCCCTCCTCTACCTTTCAAAATCCGATCAAAATAAAACAGTGTTTCCTTGATTTTATGATCGATTATTTTCTCAGCGCATCCCAAAAAGGGCTGGACATAGCTACACAAACTCGCCTATATGCGAAATTTATATTTACTATGGATCAAGCATTCATACAAAGTGGAATTTGGGCGAAACCATTTGGAGGTATTCCCGCACCTTCAACGCCAGCCAGCATCGGTATTGAAACACACGTACAAAAATGTGAATCAGGAGATTATATAAAAACAAAGCTAATCACTCACATACCATTAGAAATAACAGATTCAGAAGTAATAAAATTAATTTTTAAACAAATGAAAATTGATGTTGACCTAGTAATAAAATTTTCAAAAAAACAATCCTACTCAACAAGAAAAGCGCAACTGCAGAGAGATCAATTAGCCGAAAGCGGAACAGCAATTTCCGACGTCGCTGCGGCCAGAAAACTCACAACATTAAGAGAGCACGATGTCTGTGCCACGTTGAACCAATTAGGGCTGAAACACATTAGAGAAAGACTAACCGACCGCGGGTCTTCGCTTAGAATTAAAAGAAGTGATATCGCCCCACAATTGGCCCTTCCTGGGCGTAACGACCTTCTTCCATTTAAACTACTTCTTATCCACTCCGACCCACGTATAACTGATTCTTTTCTTGAGGACTTTCAGCTATACAACAAAAACTATAAATTATCCGGCTTTCTGATGGGTGAAAACGGGCATTATCAACTCATCGGTTACAAAGATCGTAGAGGCGGGGATCTTAGTGAACAAAAAATCGATCTATCACCAAGGCAGGCAGTTCTAATTCGTCAAATAATTGCGATAACTGCGCCCCTACGAGATGAGTTAAGGGCAGCTAATGACGACAAATGGCGATTCCTATTCCTACATAGTGCAAGAGCGTTGTCCTATCCTGCCGTTAACAACGTGGCAAGATGGGATAGAATTTCGCCACCAAATAAAGAAAAGTTAATTGACCAACTTTCGCAACACACTTCTAGAACTAGAGAGAAGATTACCGAGTTAATCAGTGCAGTGTCACTCACTTCATTCAGGGCAACCTGCGGAGTGCAAATTTACTTGAAAACCCAAAGTGAGCGAGAAATGGCGAAAGCATTGGGGCATTCGACATATAATCCCGGATTGCTCAGCAGGTATTTACCAGAACCAATTTTAGCTTTTTTTCAAAGCCGATGGGTTCGAATATTCCAACGTGGAATTATCTGTAGGGCGATGAAAGATAGCCCAATGCTACTTAAAGCTGCCAACTTTACATCCATGGACGAATTGCATGAATTCCTGAGAAACCATGCGCTTGGTGACATCCCTAAGCACCTAGGTTCTTCTGACAATACAACCGACCACAAAGCTCCGCAGGAGGAATTTACGTCGACGAAGGATAGTGTTCTCATCTCGGTTGACATTGGTACTCTAACAGCTCTGATATCGCTCAGAATTGCGGTACAAAATTCTAAACATCCTGACGAATTAAATGGGCTTTCATTATATTGGTCTGAATTCACTTGTGTTTTAGTTAAAGAAATAGAGCGAGGATGGGACACTGATTTAAAAAGCTATTTATCAACAGCGCAACTCCATGCCGACGAAACTCGAATGGAGAAACTTATCCATGAATCTGCCTCCTGACATTTCTTTTTTGAATGCCTATTTGGCACACCCGAAAGACGCTTTTAGAAAGGCAAGATGGCTGCTTTCTAATTTCGACGAATCTGTATGGCTGTATAGCCTCGATTTTAAAAAACCCAAAAAAATCGACTGGACCATAAAACTTTCAGATGGCACTCTACTAACTTCTGCATCCAACAAAAGCCTATTAGAAGGTTTGAAATATTTTTTAATCGTGTCGACGCGAAATCATGCTGATTACAGTAGCGAAACGAATGCGATGCAAGGCCAACAACGCAAACGCTTCGCTATCGCCTGTCAGTTAATTGACCTCCTGCTCTTAAACTCCGACCGATATCAACTCGCAAAGTATGGGCTTGGCGGACTAACGCTTGGCAACCTCAAAGAAATGTTGGACACTGTAGCTTCTGATACTGTTGTGTCCGAGTCGATATATAATTGGCCTACAAAATTACGCTCATTTTGCTTAGACTTGCTTAATCGAACCGACCCGAGGCTAGTTGACTCTATATTGGTATCAAACCCAGCGATCGCAACTATTTCCTATGACGATGAGGAAGACGACGAAAACGGGCTTTGTATATCTCCGATTATTGCCCCTAGGATTAGGGCGGCGCTTTATGCAAATAAGTTATACATTAGAAATCAAAATCATGGTTGGGCGCCTGACTCCATCGCCATTTCAAAGATAGTGTATTCGGAGTGCTTATGGGGAAGAACGCGGGCAAAACCAGCATTCAGCATATTATGCTACCGAGACGAGTATAGCCCCTTCGATCGTGAGTATGACGGAGTTCGAGTAACAACTGGCCAAAGAGGCCGTGTACCACGCCATATGTATACCGATTTTCGCACGACCCTTTACAACTTAGGTGTATTACATGAAATTGGATTGCCCGCACCTGCTATTGAGGATCTTTTAGCGGTTGAAAAATACGACGTAGAATTAGCGTCTCAGGGTAAGCACAGAACGCTTCCTTCACCGATGATTTTCAAGTGTCTCAGACAAGCAATTGAATTTCATTTAAGCAGTGGGTCCGAAATTGTCAATGGATTCTGCCGGCTTGTCTTGCACTGCAAGAAACACAGCATTTCTGCCGCGAACCTGCAAGAAAAAGAACTTGTAAAAATTGTAGGGCAAAAGCTGTACAACTTAGGAGTTCGCGAATACGGATTGTCCGCTCATGTCGTCGCTGGAAAACGGAGACGAAGCAAAGGTGAGAAAGCACGCTATTACAACCGGTTACGAACCAATAGAGGACTTACAGAGCTACTTCGAATTTATATCGGCTCAGTCCAGTTCGCTGCAGGGATAATGATGGCACGAAGAGTTACGGAACTCTGCAACCTCATGACGGATACTTGCTTGGATGATACTGAACAATGGCTTATATTTTCTAACGCAAAAAGCACACGCAACCTATTTGGAATTCGTCGAAAAATAGCCAGGCCAATAGAACCTATAACCGTAGACATGATTAAGAATCTCATCCGAATGCAGAAAATACTCGTACGGATAGGATTCTTAGACAAAACCATGACTCTGTTCGCATCACCTCACCTTAAAGGTTTACCAGAGTTCGTTGAGTCAGACAAAGCAACGTATAACCGTAACCTTAATTTTTTCTGTGACTATTTTGAAACCCCGGTTAACGATTTAAACCAACGCTACTACGTCCGACAACACCAACTTAGACGTTTTTTCGCTATGCTATTTTTCTACTGCGGCAGTTTCGGAACTTTAGACACTCTGCAATGGATGCTTGGGCATAATGACCCCTCTCATGTTTGGCATTATATTACAGAATCTACCGACGGCGCTGTCCTTCAGGGTGCTAAAGCTCACTACGTGGCCGAAATGATACATCAAGGCGGGGCTGAAGACTTCCACGATTTGTCCGAGTTACTTAAATCGAGATATGGTAGTTCTGATTTTTGCTTAATCGACACAAATGATTTAGAAGACAGAATTCAAGAGCTTATAACTGAGGGAATTGTAGAGATTGAACCTGAGTTTTTTACAGACGAGACCGGAAAGCACTTCCATGTAGTTGCCAAACTCAAAGTATCGAGAGCTTAAACATGTCTACTTCACGATACGACGAGATCCGATCAACCGTAGTTGAGTTACGATCTCTATTACTAGATTTTATAAAGCAACCTCAACTAGCCAACAACCATGAAAAACTAATAATAGCGATCAAAAGCCAGGGAGCCTTAGCCGCACTAGAACTATCTATTGATAAAAAAGACGGTGGCATCATACATAAGCCACCAATGAGCCTTAACACACTAAAATCATACGCAGATACAACTATAAGCGGGGGATTCAAAGAGCTTGATCACTTAAGAAAGAAAGCTCTTGATTCAATTAGCACACTCCAAAGCAAAAACTTTCGTGCAACCAAACGCACAAAATCAGGACTAAATATACGCCTTAATGAATTGGAAGCAGAATTAGAAGTTCAGCGACAAATCAATTACATACTATTACAAGCCATCTCGACAGCCATGAATGGGTTTCAAACTATAAGAGATGCGCCGGACTCAGCCATTCGTGAGAAAAGAACTGAGGATTCTCTCAAGACCCTCCGAGCCATTATAAGTATGACGCCATCCCTTATTCAAGACATGGAGACATTTGAAAAAAAAGAACCAATTGGCCTTTCTCCTGTGACCAACATCAACTTGTATAGAAAGGAGGAACCTAATCGTGAGTAACATCTCCCAGAGAGCCCTTTTCAGCACATTGGGAAACTTCGAAGTATTCAACTACTTCTCCGTCGACAAGCTCACTACTCGCGACGCAAGCAAAATACCTTTTATGATCTGGCCTAATGGAGCGCCGTGTTTAATAGCCAATCTATATATGCTTTCACTTCTTGATCGTAAAGGTCGCAGCGGGCGAAACGGTCTATCACGAAGGGGCTCAAAGGGTGGAACTCTTGGTGTTTACGCATCACAAATTTCGCAACTAATTAGATTTTGTTATGACAACAATATTTCTCCATTCGCCCTCAACGATTCTCTTTTTTGTTGTTTCATAGAAAAACTTCGAAAAGAAAAGAGTAAATTTAATCCGTCTCAACTTAAGAAGACAGAAACGTCCCTATTGGCTACGGGAAAAATCTGTCTTGATTTTTTAAGTTTTGTAGGCAGGGTTCATGGGGATAATAATTTCGTATCATCAGAAGGTGTGATTCGTGCGGTGGAACTGACATACACAATAACAACAAGATCTGGAAGAAAAATAAACAGAAGCTATCTACATCATCATTCTCTAGGGCAAGAAGTTCGTATCCATCGACGAAACCCTATCACATCAAATCAAATTCAAAAACTTAAAGAGGCCGCGTATACGATTGAGTCATCCAGCTTTATTAAGCATCGCAGACGCTGCATGCTTGACTTGCTGGAATACACGGGGGCACGCAGAGGGGAAGTTGCCAATATAACTGTAGACGACATACTTGCCGCCTATGACATGGAGCATCCCTCACTCCGAATGGAAACATTTAAACAAGGCCATGACGCCGTACGCTATATCCCTGTTACTAAAATGCTTTTGCACGACATCAAAACTTTTGTTGAGACTTCACGCCGTAAAAACATGAAGTCAACCTCCGGCTTTAGATCGGGACCAGATCACCGCTTCTTGTTTACATCAGAGCGTACGGGAAAAAAACTAAGTAGCGAGACCATCACCAATGAGATATCGAAACTCCGAATCCATGCAAATATCAATGAGCAAGTGTGCGCGCATATGTTTCGTCACGCATTTATTACTAACCTGTTTGCATTACTCATCAGGCGCCACCACATGGCAAACGAAGATGACTTTCGCCGCGCCTTACTCGATAGTCACACATTCATGGCAGAAGTTATGCAGTGGACTGGACATTTGGATGAGCGATCTCTAGAGACTTATATAAATCTGGCCTTCGCTTCAGTTGCAAATTACGCAGAAACAATCAGCTCAGTTCATATGATTAGAGCAATACAAACATTTGATAACAAGCATGAAGAACTCATGTATCAACTTGAAACCGGCCTGCCAATTTCAGATTATAAGAAACATGTAGCAACACTAATAGAACTAAGAAATAAAGATTTCGAGATTGCGCGGAATCGTGAAGCCATTGTCGCAGCCTGACTCAACTGGAGCTTTGGTAGCAGCGACTCAAGGCAGTCCGTCAGTGGTGATGTGGGGAAGTTGTCACTAGGTGTGACTTGCATCTTAACCTTCATACCATGTCAGTCTTTCGCAGAATTACCGCATGCAGTTGCTGGCCGTTTTCTAACTTCTAGTATTAGTGTGTCGCATTTAGCAGTGCAAAAATTACGCCTACAAATGGTGGAACGCGCTTAGCTTTTTGGCTCATCGTTCATACCTGATGAAAGCCCTCCTACACCGCTCGAAGCATCACTAACGCCGCATGACGCTTGAGCGACCGAACTTCTACTTTTTTCTCAGCATTAGCTGAATCATAGCGAACAGGCGGTGGAACAGGTAGTCGACCTGATCCATATCGATCACCGCCACTTGGCCGATCTCCGAATGCCGAATCAGGTGACTGTTTCCAATAGAGTTCAGTTCTGTCGCTTCTGTATCCATTCTCTCCCGCAGCGACGGCACGGAAGTCACCGCGTCGAGGATGATCTTGACGGAGCGCTTCTTGTCGCTCGGGTCAGCCAGTGATTTGAGGCGCTCCCATGCGTCCCACAACCGCTCCAGCGCTTCGCGACGCACCAGCGCGAAGATCAGCTCGACCGTAATACTTCGATTCGGATCCGTGATGAACTGCCCCTCGTAAAGTACGACGAGGCCGAGCTGGTTGAGCAGGCGCGGCGATCCGAGCGCCAGATTGAGAAAGGTTTCATAGGTGAGGAACCCCAGGTCATAGCGGCCACCCAACACGGGACCGATGCCATCCGTTGATCACCGCTGCACCGAACAACGCGCAGTCCCGCGGGTCCGTACAATTGCCGAAGCTATCCGAGAGGCTCAAGGTCGCTCCAGTAGTGCCATGCGTGATTTGAAACGACAAGACTTGATTGTGGAACGCAAAAAGTCCGCAGTGTACTGTCAGGAGATCGAAGAGCTGCAGACCAAGCTCGCCAGTCTTGCTTCCATCAACGATGTACTGATAAACGAGAATTGTGTGCTCAAAGCTAGGATGAACGACAGCAAAGTGGTCGAACTGGCCTCAAGGAAACCGCACGGGTAAGTAGATTCCGTTTTTCTGCTCAGCTCCCCCTGCCCCCACCGATTTGTTGTGTGGACTGCTCGATCTGGATTACGGCGATAACCAGCAGCGCCAATCCGGCGTTGCATGAGTAAATTCTTGGTGTTGTTCATCGCGGTTGTCGCACCTACGTGAATAAACCGGACATCGCTCGCTGAGCACTTAGATAATTAGTAGGCCGGCAGCCATGTCGAGCCGGGGGCCGCGTGAATCTGAGCACCGCGTCTATAGTCTCGACTACTCAAAACGCAACCTATCAGCATGTTCAATGAGCAATTCCTCAATCAAGTGAGTGCCCAGGTAGGTCGAAAGCAGCACAATTGGAGGAGTGCCCGCAAAACGCAGTTTTGGTTTGCATAGCCAAAACCGTGCTTTTTCTTTGCTCCCAAACACCGCTTGGGCCATGGCTGCTACATGAGCGAGTCGAAACAATCGATCACTCTGACCCAAAGTCAAGCGCTGTCCGCGCGCTAATCGGCGATGGAGAGTGCTCATCGAAATAACCTGGCTGAGCGCGTCAGTGCTGAAGAGGCTCTGCTCGCACCAAGCCTTTATCCTCGTAGGCTCGAAGCCCGCCGCGATAATTTCGTGAATTCTTTGTTCATCAGCGTCGGCTGGAATGTGTAATGACGCTTCCAGCCGTATCCGATAAACGTGGTAAACCGGTCCGCTCACTCTTCCTGCGAGCATGGATTTCTGCCACCTGCCAGCAGGCCCACAGGTTCAAATTCTCTACCCAGCGACAAAGCGACATCAAGGAATCGTGAAGCCCGCGCCGTGCGCCGATCGACTCCACAGCGAGCCTGTGCAATGAGAGACGCAGTATTCTGCCACTTGAGTGTTTTGACTTTGCGTTTGCCCTTCATAACGATTCCCGTAGTGGGTTAGTTTTTACCCACTGGTGGTGGGTCACCATTCATGGAAGAAACAAAAATTGTCCCCCGCCCATTCACTACTTTTTGCAGTCACCTCCTTCAACTCCACACGATGAGGCGCGGTAATCCTATACAGGCTTCAGACGGGCGCTCGGACGGGTCAGCAAAAGCTCAGTAACGAAATCAGTGTGGGGCCAATAACACGCTGCTCCCTACTGGTCATGGTTAGCGAAGTCACGGCAAGGCCGCATAAAGGAACAACTCGCTCTCATTTAGCACACGATCGGATACTTGGGGAGTACGAGCATGGAGACCATGTTCCGAGTACCAGACATGGCGAGTTTTTTTCTGCGAAGATCGAGTTCTCCGAGCTTGTAGGTACCTGTCGCTGTTTTGTAAACCACTGCTGATTCGTCAGCTTCGGCCCCCCTGAAACAGACAACATGGATCACGTCCTCTAAGCTCCAAAATCCCCGACCGTCCACACTCGGCGGGCAAAGCATCTGTACGCTTTCAATGAGAACATCCTGTGCGAAATTCAAATAGTTCTGGAGCTCGTAGGCGCAACGGACAATCGCCGCACGGTCTCGTTTGCCCGTTTTAATTGAGGTGATAGTTATCAGAAAGCAGAAGCCTTCAACCTCACAGTGCGACCTTGCATGAACTGCGCGGCTCTTGGGGTCAAGCACGTAAATCACTAGTTGCTCCGTTGCGAATGAGCTGAATCCTCCCAAGGTAGCTTGGGTTTGGACAGTTGCCAGCGTGAGACTTGGTTCCGCAGTCTCCGTTTGGCATGCGGTACCTGTGTATGTGTGTGTGGAGGAACGCTAGGAAGAAAAGGAATCGAAACCCCACATATACATGTTATAGCCCCGCGATGCGGGGTGTCAAAGCATGGCCTTATTGCTCTTTTACGGCTGCGCGGAAGAGCAATGGAATATCTGGAAGCTCTTGGGCAAATGCTGAGAACAATCGCAATGCCATTCAAAAACTCCAATCCGAAGGGCTCAGCAAAATAGAGGTATCTCGTAAGCTCGGGTTTGGAACAACAACAGTGGACCGACATTGGCGCAAAACGAACTAATCGCCCCTAGTTTCGTAGATACATCCAAGCCTTAGAATGAGGCCCATTAGGAGGTGTCACGAGCAACCAGCATCATCTCGAAGAATTCAAAATCCAGGCGGTCAACCAAGTGACCGAAAAAAATTTTCCCGACGATCCGTGAAGAACCCATTTTTAGCCACTTACCTCGTCCGCTTGTTGCGTTTGGGTGAGCACGAAGGGCGCACATATAGTTTTTAGAACTTCGAAACTTTTTATGAAGAAGTATTCGGACTACCGAGGGATCCGCTTTATCTCTTGGTCACTTACAACACTCGACTGGTCTAGTGCGCCCCCGGCGATCTGAATGGCAGAATAGTTCGGCAGCCAGGTAGAAGGAACGCGAATCGAATGCCCATATCCTGTGGAGTTATCTGATGGCAGCAAGAGCCCGAACGCCAGTTTCAGTTCACTCGATTACGCCCACTGCGCTTGGCTCGATAGAGCGCATCATCGGCACGAGTCAGAAGATTTTCCACATTGTCACCAGCCTTGGCGAGGGCGACACCAAAGGACGCAGTTACAGTGTCGAGCACCTCATCCGTGCCACGAGCCTTGATCCGCAGGGACTGAATTTTTAGGCGGAGCTGCTCAGCGAAAGTATGAGCACTGGTGAGATCAAAACACTCCTGCAGGACTATACAGAACTCTTCACCACCATAGCGTGCCGCTAGGGCCTGAGGCGGGAGTGAGCTCCGTAACACCTGACCAACATGCTCAAGTACGCGGTCGCCTAAAGGGTGACCGTACTGGTCATTGAATTGCTTGAAATGATCGATATCCAGCATAATCAACGCCACCCCATGAGAAACGTTACTCAGCGCCCGCTCTAGTAAGCGAGTGAAGGTGGCTCGGTTCAGCACCTTAGTCAAACCATCCAGCGTCGCGGCCAGTTGGGCGAGCTCGAGCTTGTTCCTCAGACTTTTAATCTCATTTTGCGCAGAGTGCAGTTGGGAGAGGAAAAGCTCTTGCCGATCTTGCATGTGCTGCGTGCTCTGCTGCAGCTCGCTTAATATTGCGGGCAACCTCTCATTGACCGGCTCCTCAAGCATTTCCATGCACTGCCCAAGACTCGCCTGAAAGTTGAGATTGCCCTCCATATTGTGCGAGACATCACGCTCCATGTCGTCAACCAGATCGATTGCTTGCTGCTGTCCAGCGCGGGCGTCCTCCAATTCGTCACGAATGATGTAGTCGCGAAAAAGCTTCGAAGCGGATTCAGGAGGGAAACAGTCGAAATCTTTAACAACCCTATCCAATTGACGATTAAGCTCCGGTTCCTGACCTTTGCTGTAGGTGTACCAGAGAGCATAGTGCACGGGATTCGGTGGAATGTTGTGACGCACCATGAGTGGTATGGCCTGCTTCAGCAGAGCCGCCGCCTCGCGGGAGTCCTCTGGATACAGCGCTAGGGCAGTCGCACGCGTCTCTGATTGGCTCATAACGTTACTGTGGTTGGTTTTTATTGGCATATATGAAGTCGGGCAGCATATGCTTACTTACACCAAGCAGCCACACATAATTTATGCCTAATCCCTGCTGGACTAGCAATAAACCGCGTTCGACTACAGCAATTTTCTGGTGAAGTAGCCCCCGCCATCCTAGTTTGGTGAGTTCAGTTGCGTAGGATCTACCTAATTGAAATGGGTGGCTGATAGTTGATAGCTTTTTTTCGAGCGTCCGCCTAAACAGGTGTCCGATTACATTAGACAACTACAAACACCATAGGACAGAGGAGGAAGCTGAACCTCAGTTGCATCCCACTCTATTCACTTTACCTAATTGATATGCCTGCCTATGCGCTCAAGCCGATCCAACCGTGGATGCCCACGTAAAGGCCGACACCGATGATCAGCGCGCTGGATAGGTAAGGCGCTCGACGGGCAACAGCAGCCATCCAAGGCCAGCGGTTGGAGGCCTGCTTGGCGCCAATAGCCGCCGCTGCGCCGACAGTCACCAGTGTGAGTGCCAGACCAATGCTAAAACACAGGACTAGCACGCCACCCAAGGCGACCTCTTTGACCTGAAGACATAGCAAGAGAACGGTGATGGCAGCCGGACAAGGAATCAAACCACCAGTCAAACCGAACATGACGATTTGGCCGGTGGTGACTTCGCGGTTAGTGAAGCGTTTACGGATATCGTTGGCATGGGCACGTTCATGTGCGTCCTGATACCCATCAATCGACAGTTCCAACCCTTCCAGTTCGGAATGCGCGTGGCCGTGATCATGCTCCTGGTAGTCCAAGTCATAATCATGGGAGTGCCCCGCGTGCCCAAGACTCAAGCGAGCACTGAACTCATGAGGCTCGGGGATATCGACTGCCGACTCCAGGAAGCCCTCGCGCTCGACGAAGGTGAACGACAGGGTGCTGCCGTCAGGACGAGTAGTCATCAGACGAACATCTGAGGCTGCCCAAGCGTGCCCGGTCAATGTCTTCAGGCGCCAGTGCGGTGGCGCGCCGTCTTCGAAGATCGACAGCTCAACACGACCATGGCCAGTATCGATTCCGTGGGTCTCATCATGATGGCCGTGCTCATGCTCGCCATGGTGGTGATCATCACCTTGCTCGAACTTGAACATCTGCTCGCCGCGCCAAGTACGCCACAGCATCCACAGCGCAATTACGATGATCAGGGCGGAGGATGCTAGCTGGAAGTATGGCTCAGTGGTTTGAGCGTCCAGGCCTTTGCCCAGATACATGCCGCCGATGGCGACCAGCCACACTACGGCGGTGTGCGATAGCGTTGCAGCCAGCCCCAACAATACGGCCTGTTTTACCGAGCCACGGATGGCCACGATGAAAGCCGCCATCATGGTTTTTGAGTGGCCAGGTTCTAGGCCATGCAAGGCCCCGAGCAAAATGGCGCTCGGGAAGTACAGCCAGGCGTGCGAACCACCCTGTTGCAAGAGTTCAGCGAAGTTGGGCATATCAGACCTAGAGGTACTTGGTGATTTGTTTGAAAGCTTCCAGCGGTGCACGCTCGCCATTGCCCAGCGCCGAAACGGTGTCCTCAAGGCAGTGGTCAATGTGATCTTGGATGAGCGTTCGTTTTGCCTGACATATGGCTTTCTCAACTGCATGCAACTGCTGAGCAATGTCCACGCACTCACGACCCTCTTCGATCATGGTGATGATCCCGCGTAAATGGCCGTCCGCTCGTTTGAGGCGCTTGATGATCGCCTCATGACTTTGGTGGGTGTGGGGATGGCTGTGTTCGTGTTCGTGCTCACTCATGACTTGAGCCTCAGGCCTCAATGAATTACGCTGGCATCGTATCCCCCCCAGGGGGATGTGGTCAAACGAATCAAAGCCCTACAAAACGAGTTGAAACCCGAGCACTATGTTCAGCAGAACACTGACAATGACGGTGGTAATCGCACTTGCTCTCGCCATGTTTGTGGCTTGGGCCGGGCACACCTATACGTTGTCGGTGACATCGAAACAGCCAGCCTGGGAGATTGCGCAAGACGCACATCACTCCCATGAGCAGCAGGCAGAGATGTCGAGCGCGAGCTACTCGGATCATTACCACTCGCCGTTGACCCCTGATCATCAGCACGAAACGCCACAGCTCACGTCCGCGTTGAGTTTGGCTGCACAGCCAAAGCTATCCATACGAGTTGATGCGCGCAGATATTCCGTCCCTCGTCCGCCGATTTTCTTGATCGAGCGTCCGCCCCGTCCTTCGTTCGCATCCTGACCATGGCCGCACTGCGGCCTTTGATCCCTGCAACGTAGGATTGATCTATGCATTCGCACTCAATGAGTGGCGTTGTCGCATTCACTGCGCCATCGCACCGCCCGCTACTGCTGTTGTTTTTACTTGTCGCTGCACTTTTCCTCGGGATGCCCGAGGCGATGGCTCATGCCGTCGCGGAAGGTGACAAGGGCTTCATCCAGGAGAGTTCCGGCGTCATGTTGCTGCCATTCATCTACATGGGCGCCAAGCACATGATGACGGGCTACGACCACCTGCTTTTTCTGTTTGGGGTGATCTTCTTCCTCTACCGTCTGAAGGACGTGGGGCTCTACGTCACGCTATTCGCTGTAGGCCACTCGGTCACGCTGCTGTTTGGCGTGCTGACCGAGATCAGCATCAGCTCCTACATCATCGACGCCATCATTGGTTTCTCTGTGGTGTACAAGGCGCTCGATAACTTGGGTGCATTCCAGCGCTGGTTCGGCTTCCAACCCAACACCAAGGTGGCCACGCTGATCTTCGGCCTGCTCCACGGTTTCGGCTTGGCGACGAAGATTCAGGAGTACGAGATCTCTCCTGATGGACTGATTCCGAACCTGATCGCCTTCAACATTGGCGTTGAGATCGGCCAATTGCTGGCCCTCAGCGCGATTCTCATTCTGATGGGGTATTGGCGGCGTACAGGTGGTTTCTGGCGCCACGCCTACACCGCCAACGTCGCCATGATGAGTGCCGGCTTCCTCCTGATGGGTTACCAGATCACCGGCCTGTTTGTCTCCGCGTAAGGAATTCTGACTATGTTCAATACTCCGCTTCCATCTGTTAATGAATTGCCCAGCACTCGCAAACTGGTACGTTCGACTGTCATAGCAATGCTGGTTGCTGCCGGTCTTCTGGTAACGGTCGTAATGCCTTCGGAATACGCCATTGATCCGACAGGTGTGGGCCGAGCACTGGGGCTGACCCAGATGGGCGAATTGAAGATCATCCTTGCCCAGGAGGCTTTAGCGGATGCAGCTGCGCCGCAAGCATCTGCTCCTGCTCCTGCTCCTGCTCCTGCTCCGCAGGTTGCGCAAGTTCAACCTGTTGCGAAACCTGCTCCTCAATCTGAAGCAACATCAGCTCCTGCTTTGAAAACGAATCAAATCACCGTCACGCTGAAGCCTGGTGAAGGGAAAGAAATCAAGCTGGAAGTGCTGAAGGGCAAGACTGTCAGCTATGCATGGACAGCGCTTGGTGGGCCAGTGAACTACGAGACCCATGGTGAGCCCTACAATGCTAAAAAGGGCTATTTCCACAGTTATGGCAAGGGCAAACAAGTCAAAGATAACCAGGGGGAATTTACTGCGATTTTTGACGGTACTCATGGCTGGTTCTGGCGTAACCGCAGCAACAGTGACGTGACCATCTCACTCAAAGCGACCGGCGATTACTTGAGCGTCAAGCAGTAATCCGAGACGGCGATGGCTGTGCTGCAGTCGAGAGGCAGCGTTCAATCACGGAAAATCTCTTTCATCCATTTCTTTAAAGGGTATCCCCATGAAAACCCAAACAACACTGTTCCGTTCGATGCTCCTGATCTGCTTCCTTGGCCTGATGACGGCATGCGATGGTGGTAAAAAAGTTACTACCACCGAAAGCGCTGAACACGGCCACTCACACGAGTAACACCCGGCACAAACAAAGCTACATTTGCGAAGCTCTTGAAGGGCTGGCATTTGGATCGGCGTGGCCGGCACTTCTCGGACTGTCCTATCTGGGGATTCAAGCCGGCCAAGTTGGGCCAAAGGGACTACTCGTCGCCGGATGTTAGGCACTGATACTTACGAAGGCTTCGATATCTATCGTAGCCATGCAACCGATACCGAGCGCTATGCTGTCATGGCGCAAACCCAACCTTGGCCTCCACCTATTGGTAGGCTTCGGACTGGCAGAAACTGCCGGCGCGGCATATCGATCTGACGGACGAGACGAATGAGCCCCTGATGTTCCAGTGAGCAGATGATCTGACCTGAGGAATTATTGATTCTTCAGCAACAGTAAGAGAAGAGCTGTTGAAGCAATCAATGCCCCCACCACGAAGGTGCTGTCTGATCCGATGCTTTGCCATAGCCAGCCCGCAAGAACACTGGCGATCAGCATGCATGCACCACTGACCAAATTGAAAATACCGAAGGCGGTGCCCTTAAGTTTTCCAGGCGCTTTATCGGCTACAAGCGAGGCAAGAATGCCTTGGCTGAATCCCATATGAAGCCCCCACAATGCAACGCCCAGCATCATCGTAATGGCAGAGCTGGACTGAGCAAGCACCAGATCCGCTAGGATGAGTAACCCCATCCCCACAACGAGCAGTTTCGTACGGCTGATACGATCAGATAGCCAACCGGCGGGGTAAGCAGACAAGGTATAGAAAAGTGCCATGACCACCATCACCAGAGGAATCCAGGTGGCCGAAAAGCCTAACTGCTGGGCCCGTAATACCAGAAACGCTTCACTGAACCGGGCTAGCGTAAATACTCCACCAATGACAACAACCCACCAATATCCAGACGAGAAGTCGAGCAAGGCTCTCCAGTGAATCGGAGAGCGAAATTTGTGTTCGCTGGGGGCGTGTACGGGCTCTTTTACTCCCGTGACAATTAGAGTCACCGCTATCGCTGCAGGAATCACTGCAACCCACAGTACAAGCTGTATATCTGCGAGCCACAACATCAGCAATATGGCCAGAGCGGGGCCAAGAACGGCTCCTACGGTATCCATCGATTGTCTTAACCCAAAGCAGGCGCCCCGGATCTCTGGTGGCGAAACATCTGCGACCAGTGCATCACGCGGCGCGCCACGAATCCCCTTACCGATACGATCCAGAAAGCGAGCAGTGAATACCACCTCGACTGTATGAGCCAAAGGGAAAAGCGGCTTGGTCAGGGCGGCCAAACCATATCCAAGTAGCATTAGTCCTTTGCGTCGCCCTATAAAGTCGCTGATGGCGCCAGAAAATATTTTGACGAACATGGCCGTCGACTCGGCGATCCCCTCTATCACTCCGACAGTCAATGCACTCGCGCCCAACGTAGTGACTAAAAACACAGGCAGTAAACTGTGTACCAGCTCAGACGATAGATCCATGAACAAGCTAACAAAGCCCAACGCCCAGATCGTGCGCGGAATCCGAAGGCGCTCAACATTTGTATTAGGGCTATCGCTGTTCATATTTTCATCCTGTACTCGTCGGTGCCGCAGAAAAATATGGAAGGCAGCGCCCCTTCTACATGACTATCTCACTCGCTTGGACTGCAGATAGTGGTAGGAAGAAATGGTGCCCAAGATATGGAGGTTACACAGGACACACCTAGGCATCTGCCTGTCAAAAAATTCATTTTGCGGGGATGAGCGTGAAATGCCCCCAGCTTCAGTATTAGCCCAAGCCAGCAAACATTGTGATGGCTAAACCTAAGTACTGGAGATTTGCCATGAAAACCCTGAAGGCTCTTTTGATCGTAACCTTGATGAGTGCCTCTGTAGCTGCGATGGCAGAAGGTGGAGGCGATACAGTAGCTGCAAAGATGGAGGCCGCAAGAGAGTCTGCGATGGTAACGTACCAACAGTCTGAACACGCAACCGCCGTTGCCAGCAATCACCAAGCGGCGTCCAACGATGTCGAATGCACAAATTAATACTACGCAATACTCATCAATTATTTGGCAGCCTCCGACTTGCTCGTGCGCTTTAACTGCCATGGGCCACAGCCAAAGAACCTGCTACAAACAACCACTAAAAAAGCCGCTTACTCGCAGCTTACAGTAGGGGCTATCAGGTTAAAAGAATAAAAAATTCAACTCGGGTTGCGAACAGCATCGACAATCCGAGTATTGGGCGTGCAAGAAATTACTTGCTTGCATCATAATACTTTGCACATATAATTTACATGAAGGTTATGGTCGGCCTAAATTACGAACCATACCTCCAAGGCACAAGTAAAAAGTCTAGTCTGCGACAATTATTAACGTAAAAAAAACGCAATAAATTTGTTTGCGAGTCCCTATTAAATAAATCCCTTGAACTGAATACCCCCTACAAGGGGGCAAGAAAGTAAAAGCTTAGTGCTGAGTTTGCGCCAGAAACGACACGAATAATAAATTTAATTATGAGTGTTCTTTGACAGAATTTTGATCTTTTACACCCTAAGCTGCGCTCATCTATACATCGCGCTATAGCTTGATCGTTACCCTCACAAACTATACCGGTTATCCCTAATAGATGTATGTGAGTCCGATGCAAATGGCGAGATTTTAGACGCTGTAATTTATAGCTTTAATCCGTTTCCAGGAATCCCCTCTATGAGCACCTCTATCAGTTTGAATAAGCTGCCAGAAATAACTTTGGCGTTCTGGGCGATGAAAATCTGCGCCACCACCCTCGGCGAGACTGCCGGTGATTTACTGTCGATGACGCTGAACGTGGGGTATGCGATCAGCTCAATGATCCTGATAAGTGCCTTCCTGATTACACTTAGCTTGCAGCTATTTTCGAAAAGTTATAATCCCGTGTTGTACTGGATCGTTATTCTATCCACCAGTACCGCAGGCACCACCATGTCGGACTTTATGGATCGCACCTTGGGCCTTGGCTATGCGTCCGGCTCGCTAATTCTGATCAGCCTGTTGATCGCCATTTTTGCGATCTGGCGCTTGAGCGAAAAAACGCTGTCGGTAAACAACATCCATACCACTAAGGGCGAGCTGTTCTATTGGGCGGCAATTCTGATTTCCAACACGCTGGGCACAGCGTTAGGCGACTACCTGGCAGATGACTCCGGCCTGGGCTTCGCTGGCGGCGCATTGCTGATCGGGTCAGCGATTGCCGCAGTGATGCTGGCCAAGTTCTACACGCGGATTTCCACAGTGCTGCTCTTCTGGTTGGCGTTTGTCCTGACCCGACCGTTCGGCGCGACACTCGGCGATTTTTTGACCAAGTCTCACGAAAAAGGCGGTTTGGATTTTGGCACAGTTGGTTCATCGTTAGTGTTGGCCAGTGTGTTGGTAGTGCTGGTGTCCTTCGCCGTCAAGGCCCGCAGCGCTGAAGAAATGTACGGCTAAACGGCTTGTGGGGGAGCAGGAGCACTACAAGTGTCGAGTTGGTGCTTGACAGCATGTTGTGTGAGCCGAATTTTCCGCGTACGGATTTCATCCTCACTGATGACTACGTTGTGTGGTCGCCCCAACCTTGAGATGGGCCTAGTCTAAAAATGGAAAATGCTCGATACGACATTTGCTCTTAAGCCAATTAGGCGCTTTGAAAAAGGCACCGAGGAATTTCCCACTACCGTTTACCCCTTCAGAGTGGTCGTCTGACCTATCGGGCCTGATGGTCTCATCACCGGTACTTTATAGGCAGCCCACGAATGATGTCGTCCCTGGTCTAAACGATCATTGAGTTCCTCACGGTGCATCCTCATGCTGTCTATCTGGCGGTATTGTTCTTGGCTCTTTCCGAGTCAGTTCCGATCATCGGAGCCGTTGTTCCAGGCACTGCCGTGATCCTTGCGCTAAGTTCCTTTGTTATTGCTCTGTGCGTTGTTAGTCGCCGCGACATTAGGTGCTGAAGTGGGGATGGTCTTTCGTTCTGGCTAGGGCATCGACACCCGCGCAAAACTCTTGGTTTCTGGCCATTGAGCCTCCACCCTGAACTGATTCAGAGCAGCAAGGCCTTTTTCGAGCGTCACGACGCGAAGAGCTTATTTCTCGTGCGCTTCGTACCGGGCATTCACACCTCCATTCGCTGCTCATATTTTCATCCTGTACTCGTTGTTGCCGAAGAGAGGTCGGGAAAGGCAGGGCCACTTCTACATTGCTATCGTACTCACTGGGAATGCAGATAGTGGTGGGAAGAAATGGCCTCCGGGATACGGAAGTCACACAGAGCGCACCTCGGATATTTATCTGTCAAAAAATTCATTTTGCGGGGAAGAGCGTGAAATACAACCAGCTTTAGTATTAGCCCAAGCCAGCAAACATTGTGATGGCTAAACCTAAACACTGGAGATTTGCCATGAAAACCCTGAAAGCTCTTTTGATCGTAACCTTGATGAGTGCTTCTGTAGCTGCGATGGCAGAAGGCGGCGGCGATACAGTAGCTGCAAAGATGGAGGCCGCAAGAGAGTCTGCGATGGTAACGTACCAAAAGTCTGAACACGCAACCGCCGTTGCCAGCAATCACCAAACGGCGTCCAACGATGTCGCACGTTCGAATTGACAGGACGTTTTACTCATCAAGTTCATTAGCAGCCGACTACTTAATCATGCGCTTTAAGTGCCATGAATTGCAGTCGGGAAAGCTGCCGCAAGGACGCATAACCAGAGTCGCTTATTCGCCGTGTGGCAGTAGGACTCATCCTTTAAAAAACAGTCAAAACGACCTGCTCGGGTTGCGGGGTACACCGACAATCCGAGTAATAGGTCGGCAGCAAAAAAGCTGCTCTAATGATACGCCAACATTTCATCAACCTGCTGCTTCAGCTCTGGTTATTACCGAGCGGGAGTTTCAGAAAAGTTCGTCACCACGTTGAGGCAATAGCCTGCGCCAGGAATGGTAGCAATTAGCGCAATTCCAAATCCATCATCTAACTTTCGACGTAAGCGATAAATATGTTTATCGATAACGTTGTCGTTTGGATCGAATTCATAGTCCCAGGCACTCTCAAGTAGCATCAAGCGAGTAACAACCTCACCACAATGTCTCATGAGTTTTTCTAGAATCAAGGTTTCGCGGTGAGCAAGCGATATCGTGCGCCCCATCCATGTTACCTGCCGAGCTGCAGAGTCAAGGCACAGTTCGCCAATACACAAGGTACTCGCCTTACCAGGTTGCTGATCTCTCGGGCGCAATAATCCTTCCAGTCGAGCTAATACTTCAACAAAGGCATAGGGCTTCGCCAAGTAGTCGTCGCAACCCGCTTTAAGCCCCTCAACACGCTGCTGGGTCGAGGCTAAGGCGCTGAGCATCAATACTGGCGTCTGCATCCCCTCCCTGCGTAGCTCTCGAACTAACGACAAACCGTCCATACCGGGTAGGCATCGATCAACGATCAAAGCGTCATAGATACCCTCGAGCGCCATAGCGAGACCGTCACGACCATCTTCGCTGGCATCGACGACATGTCCGCTTTCTCCGAGTCCTCGCACTAGGTATGAAGCGGTACGGGCATCATCCTCAATGACTAGAATACGCACACAAACCTCGCAAAGACTTAAATAAACTTTTTTTCATTTTCTCGGAAGCTCAGTGTATAGACTGGCTTGGCACACTATGCCATCAAAGGGGTCGCTTGATTTACATCGACCTATGAATTTCAGCCCGGAGCTCAGCGCGACGCCTATGACCCACGTACTGGTTATCGAGGATGATCCCGTCACCTCACGGGAGATTGAGGCAGCCCTTAACGACCATGGCTTTGACGTAACCCTGGTAAACAATGGTCGTGAAGGCTTGGTAGCGGCCATTAGTGATACCTTCGACATCATTGTTCTTGATCGCATGCTACCTGGAGCGCTTGACGGCCTAGGCATGCTTACCGCATTGCGCGCCTCCGGCATCACCACACCGGTTCTGATTCTCAGTGCGCTAAGCGCTTTAGATGAGCGGGTTCGAGGCCTTCGTGCAGGAGGCGATGACTATTTGACCAAGCCGTTCGAGTTCATTGAGCTGACTGCTCGACTAGATGCTCTGAATCGCCGAAGGGCACCTCCTTCCGCAGCAAATCGAGACAGTCGATTGCGCATTGGGAATCTGGAAATTGACTTACTACGACGCTCAGTGCGCCGAGGCGAAAGACAGATTGACTTATTACCTCGTGAATACGCGTTACTAGAGTATCTCGCTCAACATGCCGGGCAAGTCGTCACGCGAACCATGCTCTTCGAAGCTGTCTGGAATTATAGTTATGACGACCGCACCAATGTGATAGATGTTCATATTGGTCGTCTGCGTCATAAGATTGATGGCGAGGGCGATTCTCCAATGCTCCAAACCATTCGGGGGGCTGGTTATGTCCTACGTTCGCCTGAGTGAGATTCCACGTACCATCAGCTTTCGAACAGCCCTTATGTTCCTGGCATTATTTGGGTGCTCGTTTTTTGCGTTATTTGGTTATATTTATTGGCAGACTACCGGATATCTGATCTCAGAGGTGGATACTGCACTGCATCGAGAGGTAGACCGCCAAAACGCCCAAGAGCCTGCGCTACGACGTACAGAAATACTTAAACATACGGAACAAGACCCCGAAGGGCGGCTCCCATATACGCTATTCGACTCTGCAGGTACAACGATTGCGGGGGCGCTATCAACCCTGCCTACGTTCAGTGCATACGATAAGCCTGCGGAATTTTTCTGGGATAAAGCTAACGGGCATGATCGGCCTATCCGCTACCTTGTTCACAAACTGGATGATGGAAGCACTCTTCTGATCGGCCAGGACATTCACGATATTCGTGAGTTTGACGAGCTTTTGGTCAATGCTCTGGTTTCAGGTGGCTCACTACTTATAGTAGTTGGGCTACTAGGAGCGATTGCATTAGGCGTATCTGCTCGCCGTCGTTTAGACGTACTTAGCCGCTCCATAAAAATAATTGTGGAAGGCGATCTCAGTGGGCGTTTACCTACACGGGGAAATAACGACGATATTGACCGTATTGCCGGCGTGGTAAACGGCATGCTGGATGCACTTGAACGGCTGATGAGTGAAGTCAAAGGTGTATGCGACGATATTGCTCATGACTTGCGAACACCGCTGACTCGCTTGATCGCTGGATTGGAACGTGCACAACGGCGTAGCTTGACGCAAAAAGAGTACGCCAGCGCTATCGATACAGCCATTGAGGATGCTAAGGGTCTAATGCAAACCTTCCGGGCACTGCTGCGCATTTCAGAAATAGAAGGCAGTGCTAGACGCAGTAATTTTACCCTTGTTGGTTTCAATCAAATCTGCGCTGATGCAGTTGAGCTCTTTGAGCCTCTCGCTGAAGAACGTGGTATGAATCTAGAGTTCAAGCCATGCGAGGGAGTCGACACAGTAATGGGGGATTCGCAGTTACTGTTTGATGCGGTTTGCAACCTCATCGATAACGCCATCAAGTTTTCACCGGACGGAAGTGACGTTGAAGTAACAGTCTCGGCAGACGCTAACAACTGCGGAATCAGTATCCGTGACCGTGGGCCCGGAATACCGGAGGAGGAACGAGAAGCTGTTTTCCGTCGACTCTATCGTTCAGAGTCCAGCCGTCATACGCCAGGAAATGGCCTGGGCTTAAGTATGGTTTCAGCTGTGGCACGTTTACATGACATGACCCTGCAGGTTCACGATGCCCAGCCCGGATGCCGAGTGGACTTGATAGGTAAAGCACAAAACGCTTGATGCTTTGGATCTATATCTGAAATTTTTATAGCGCGGCGGGCAACCCGTCCGAGGACACACGCCTACCTCTTGACTCAAATGAGGCCCCTGTATTTGAATCGCACGCTATGAACTCTATCGTCCTTGGCTTGCCTTCGTCTTAGAATCACGTCTTAAAATCTTTTCGCCTCCCAATTAGGAGTGACGATTATTGGGGACAACCACATCCCATAGCATCGTCGATCCATATCGACAAACCTGTCAAAAAATTCATCTGCAAGGGAGATGAATTATAAGTCTCCAGGCACAAAATAACGAAATAACGAAATAACGAAACAACAAATACCTTTAAAGCAAGACAGCTAGGCATTACATTCACTATTAAAAAAAGGCTCTGCAATATGAAGTCTGGTCTTTTATGACAATTGAATCACGCGCGTCCATTTTTAATTTTTCAGGATTGGAGGATCATAGTTTTTTGAGGGAGGGGGGGACTACGCAGCTTAGGCTGCGTTGTTACTCCCTATAATTCAGACAGTAAATCCAAGCCCCCCAACAAAGGCAGTCAAATCCGAGAGCCCGTGAGCTATGAAAGACCAGCCCCCCAAAAAGACAAACTATAGTATCGCCTTGGTTAATTACAAGTCGCTCGAGCTAACCAAAACATGTCTCCAACTCCTACAGAATATTATACAAGAAGAAGGTGTTCCAGTTTATGTGGTGGACAATGACTCCAGAGACTCAAGCACAGATTATCTTCGAGCTTTGAAATGGATCAATTTGATTGAGCGAAAAATAGAACATCCTGAAGCCGGGAATATTGCGCATGGTCGAGCTCTTGATCTCGCTTTAAGTCTCGTTGAAACGAAATATCTATTTTTGTTGCATACCGACACCTTCATTTATGACCTTGAAGTTTTTAACATGATGATCGCGCAGTGCATCGACCAACACGAGGTAGCAGCCGTTGGATGCCTAGAGCAGCTGAATAGAGGCTTTCTCCGCTCTACCTGGAGAGTGTCATCACGCTTTCTTAAACATTACACCAGGCGTGGCCTGAAGGCGCTTGGCATAAGATCAAGGGAGCCGAAACCATATAGAGAAATACACCTAAAAAGCTTTTGCACCCTATGGAACGTTAGGCTGGTCAAAAAGCACGGCTTGCATTTTCAAATGGACGAACGCAATCCAGGCTATGAGCTTCAGGATAGGATGAAAGAATTAGATTATAAGATTAAATTCATATCACCTCGAAAGATGTTTCGCTATCTAGATCACATTCAGAGCGGAACGATTTCGTCACTAGGCGGCTACACCAGCAACCACAGAAGAACCAAGATGTACAACCAAATAACACAGGGCTTAAAGTTTTAAAACGCGATGACAGAGTTGTCTTCGCTCAGTCTCAGAAAAGTTCCGTAGTAGTCTGATCTAGGCGTACGGACATCGACTGAACCTCGGTTTGGCGAAACGATTTGGATCATGTCCGAGGCACGACCTAAGCCCGTATCTCATCAACATCTCAAACAAAAATGGCCCTCCCGGGCCCTTTTGTACTCCAACCAAACTTACTTGGCGAGCCAAGACTCTACGGTGTCGGAGCCGTATTTCGCTTTCCACTCTTTCAGTGTTTTGTGGTTGCCACCCTTGGTTTCCACCACTTCGCCAGTTTCTGGATTTTTGTAAACCTTCACTTGGCGTGGCTTTCTCGTACCGGATTTTGCCTCGGTAGCTGGTGCGCGACGACCAGCCTTTGGGTCAAGCAAATTGATCACGTTCAGCAGGCTATAGCCGTACTCGGCGAGTAAAGCGCGCAGTTTTGTTTCAAATTCAATTTCTTTCTTCAGGCCAGCATCGCCCTTCAAGGTTTCAAGTGCCTCAAGTTGCTCGGCGAGGTATTTTTCCAACTGACGAAATTCTGCAAGCTTAGACATGGGCAATCTCTATGTAAGTAGTCTCCTAACAGTACACTAAAACAGCGATACACATGAAGTGGCGACAAGAGAATGTTTTAATAATCGCGAATAGGGGGCATTAATGCGATGGCGCCACGTCTGAGACTGACTCGCGGAACGGAGCTGGGTGCGAGGTGTCATTTGTATTATGACACATCAGTGTCGCAATCCTGTTGAGATAGAGAGGTGGTTTTCGTGAACAATATTATCTACATCGTCGGGGTCGTTGTGATCGTCCTAGTTATTCTTTCGTTTGTCGGCCTTGTATAGCCTTAGCTGCTAAGCGCATCACTGAATCATCTGTTTGGTGCTAACAGACCTTGAAGTGCAAAGACGAATTCCCGGAGATGCCGCCGTCAGACGCCCCAAGCGTTGCCACCTGAGATGCGTTCTGGTGGTGCCAGTGCGGTCTAGTACGAGCCAAGCCACGGCACTTGGAATAACAAGGCGTTTCCGACATGTATCCGGCGACACCTGACGGTCGCTACCTTGTAGTCAAAGGAATGCTCTGGCGTTGCAGCAATCCTTTGCTGAATGCGGATGCCAGCACCTCGTAAATGAACTCTTGGCAGCGCGATGGGAGGTATGTGTCGCGACCTGAATTTGTCGTCACTGAAAATGGTCGCGACAGCTCGATGAGTTCGCTAAAACGGGGATTGGAGCAGGTAGCGGCAATACATGATGTGCCTATTCCCTTGGTCTGAATTGCCTGAGCTGATACTCAAGGGAGTCAAAAAGTTGAAGAATCTCGTCGCCAGCGACATCCCGTCCGCACTCGAGACACTTCAATCTAAGTAAATCTTTAAACGAGGCGAACCGATGCACGGCAGGCTGAAGATCAGCGCCGCAATTTGGACACGTCAGCGTACACGGGTCAACTTCTAGCATTACAACCACCGCTCTCTGGTTCGTCTCAGATATTAAACGATATCTGCAGCCTCTAAATTTGAGAAAAATCAACTAGCTGTCCCATCCAGTCACGGAGGGCGGCGCCAGACTGGACCCTATTTTCGCTTGTGACGGTAACACCGTCACCAACCCAGCCGAGATCAATCCTGACCGCGGCTCACTGGCCATTCTCTACCCCTCGCGACGGGAAGAAAACGACCAGTGGACGCAGATTATCCTGGAGCTCCTTTCCAACCCTTCAGAGAAGCTATCCAAGGTTTCGGTTGATGATCGAGGGCGGGGCGCGCCCTTTTATTTGCAGCGGAGCGGTGGTGATCACCCAATCCATCACGCAGGAATGATTGCACCACCTCCCCACCATCGACATAGACCCGACGCATGCCTTGCCTGGCAAGCGGGTCGCCCCAAGCCTGCCGAATCCGGGATCGGGACCATTTTCCACGGTGGTCACGAGCAAGGATGACCAGAGGAGAGTTATTGCTTAGAAGTGTTTGCGCTGCCGGCCCAGTTCAATAAGCGATGGGTGAAACCATAGCTCGCAGCCTGGTAATAGGTAATCGCACG
>NZ_RXHX01000035.1:0-64364 GCF_005930655.1 Pseudomonas sp. FSL W5-0299 | reverse complement strand
GTGTTGGGGCGTGTTGGCGGGGAGGTGGGTTATCCACTGGGTGGCGGGGTGATTGGGAGCTCCGGTCTGACCGCGCATTTTGCGGATGCGCGGCAGAGTCAGACTTTCTTCGGCGTCAGTGCCAATGAGTCACAAGCCTCGGGGATTCGGCCGTACAACGCGGGCGGTGGTTTGCAGAATGTGGCTTTGACTCAGAGTTTCGAGTTTCCGCTGGCGCCGCAGTGGTCGTTGTTGACCAGCGCGAGCTGGATTCACCTGACAGGTTCTGCGGCGGACAGCAGCCTTGTCAAAGAGCTCGGTGAGACCAACCAAGGGGAAGTGCAGGCGGCACTGGCCTACAAATTCAACTAAGCACTTGTGGCGAGGGAGCTTGCTCCCGCTGGGTCGCGAAGCGGCCCCCAAACTTGGCAACTCATTCTTCCAGAAATACCTCGCCAGCCTGTTTTACGACTGCTGCGCAGCCGAACGGGAGCAAGCTCCCTCGCCACAGGAATTGCGGTGATTTTCAGGTTTCTTCGCCCTCGGCCAGCAACGCAATCCCGCCCATGATCACCGCCACCCCCACCCAGTGCAGCACGCTGATCTGCTCGCCCAGCCCCAGCCACGAACCGAGCAACACCCCGACAAACACCAGCGAACTCAGCGGGAACGCCAGGGACAGACTGCTGCGCCGCAAGATCAGCATCCACACGAAAAACGCGCCGATGTAGCAGGCAATCGCAAACCACACCCCGGGATTGACCGCCACAGCCAGCAGCCATTGCAGGTTGAAATCCATCTGCCCCAGCTGATCTCCACCGACCTTGGTGGCGATCTGGCCGGCGCTTTCAAACCCGATCAACAACGCCCACAGCACCACCGTACCGAGGCGTTCATGCAGCCAGTCGGTCTTGTTCCTGATCATCGCTTCTGCCTCATGCATGGGTGACACACACGAGCATCACGCCCGCCGTAATCACTAAAGTGCCGAGCCAGCGCCGCCGGCTGACGGTCTCGCCGAGGATCAGTTTGCCGGCCAGCACCACGCCGCAGTACGCCAGCGCCGCCGCTGGAAACAACAGGCTCAGCGGCGCCCGGGACAGGGCTTCGAGCCAGACGAAAAATTCGATTACGTAGGCGCCGATCCCGCACCACAGCAGCGGCGCGTTGAATACCTGGCCCCAGAACGCATTCAGGCGAAACCCGCCTTCGAGCTCCGGTAAACGATCCAGGCCGAGCTTGAAACAGAGCTGGCCGATGACGTCCAGGACAATGGAAAACGCCACCAGCACAATCACGGTGAAGGTCATGGAAACAACTCCTCGAACAGATCGATCAACGCCTGGTTGGTCGCCGCGTTGCGCAGCAGATCCGCTTCGCTCCAGCGTTCGGCCGGGGGCTGGTCCGACTTGGCTTCCCAGCGCTTGAGGGCATTGCTGAAGGCGGGTCGGGCGTACTCGCCGCAGATGTCGATGCCGAGGATTCGCTTGCTGGCCGCCAAGGCTCTGATGGCTTGCAGCAAGTGGCTCAAGCGCATGCCGCCCTGGTCCCAATTGGTCGCCGCGTCTTCGCAGGCCAACACGTCTTTGTCGAGGGTGATCCACACTGCGCGGGTGGGCAGGCTGGCGATCATTTGTTCGAGAAACACCGGCCAGTCGAGCTCCGCCAGATTGCGCCAGTGCAGCAGGTTTTCCTGCTGCCGATGGCCAGCGCCGTCACCGACCCGGCCCCACACTTTCGAGGGCGGGCGCTGCCACGGAAACAGCTGCAACACGCCGCGTTTGAGCGCCCGGACATTGCCGCCCTTGAGCTGTGGATTCTGCAGGTCGTCGCTGCACGGGCCAAGGGTGACGATGCGCTGGATGTTCGGCAGTTTCAGTGCCTGATTGACCCACGAACCGCAATGCCGACGGGGGGCGAAGCGGACCCAGTCGGGGTGGTTGTCGAAGTGAATCAGGCTTGCCGGCTCCGGCAAATCAGTCAGAAACGCCGGGGTCAGATGGTGGTAATCACCGGAACCGACGAAGAAGATTTCCGGTTGCGGGCCGCTGTGCCGGGGCCGTTGCTGCAAGCGTTCGGCGAACCGCCGCCAGGTCCGTTCGCTGGACCACAGCCGCAGTTTCGGGCCGAGGTCGAGCAAGTCGAGGCGTTTGGCACGGCCGCTTTCCAGCAGCCGCGAGATGGGCGCCTGGGCCGTCAGGCTGTGGTCGAGATCTAAAATGTTCAAGGTCGCAATTCACCCTTGGCAGACCCTCCCAGACACCGGCTTCATCCATCATGAAAGCCGGCCGAGGGGGCTTTTGGGGGTAAATGCAAGGGGCGGGCCAGCCGTCTGCTGCACTGAAATTCATTGTGGCGAGGGAGCTTGCTCCCGCTGGGCTGCGAAGCAGCCCCTAAGCGGTCAAGGAGGTTTTTCTGCTGAAACTCGATTGCAGGTAATGGGGTTGCTTCGCAACCCAGCGGGAGCAAGCTCCCTCGCCACAGGGGGGGATGGTCAAGCGTGGAGGCGGACCCAGACGGTGACGAGGACGGTGGCCGCCATCAGCCACGCCACTGCCGCGATGGCGAGCGACGCTTCAAGCCGCATCCGGTCGACCATCACGTACAACGTCGCCAGGTAAACGAAGTACGGAATGATCGACCACATCCCGAACACGATGGTGGTCTTTAAATCCTCCAGCGAACGCCCCTTGCCGACGATGTAATGCGCAATCAGCGCAAAGGTCGGAAACAGCGGCACCAGGCCTGCGATGTAATAGTTTCGGGTCTTGGCCAGTGCGGCGAGGATGACGACCACCGCCGCCCCCAGCGCTGCTTTGAGGATCAGGTCCATCAGTGGCTCAGCCCGTATTTCTTCACTTTGTCGAACAGCGTGGTCTTGGCCATTCCCAGTTCCAGGCTGGCCTGGGTCAGGTTGCCGCCGCTGCGTTGCAAGGCGTCGCTGAGCAGGTTGCGTTCGAACGCTTCCACTGCTTCGGCGAAGGCCAGACCCTGATTGCTGCCACTGGTGCCGGATTTCTTGAAGGCCGGCAGGCCAAGGGCAAAACGCTCGGCGACGTTGCGCAGTTCGCGCACGTTGCCCGGCCAGTCGTGGCTCATCAGGTTCGACAGGGTCTGGTTGTCCAGTTCCGGCACGGCGCGGTCGAAGCGCAGGGACGACTGCTGCAGGAAGTGTTCGAACAGTTGCAGGATGTCTTCGCGACGTTCGCGCAACGGCGGCAATTCGAGGGTCACCACGTTCAAGCGGTAATACAGGTCGCTACGAAACTCGCCGGCCTTGCTCGACTCGTCGAGGTCGGACTTGGTCGCGGCAATCACCCGGCAATCCACGGCCACGCTCTGGTTCGAACCCAGGCGTTCGAGGGTGCGCTCCTGCAACACCCGCAGCAGTTTGATCTGCAAGGGCAGGGGCATGCTTTCGACTTCATCCAGGAACAGCGTGCCGCCGTCGGCGTGTTCGATCTTGCCGATCCGTCGTTTACCGGCGCCGGTGAACGCGTTGGCTTCATGGCCGAAGATCTCGCTTTCGAACAGGTTCTCCGGCAGGCCGCCGCAGTTCAGCGCGACGAATTGCTTGGTGTGGCGGCGACTGAAGTCGTGCAGGCAGCGCGCAACCAATTCCTTGCCGGTGCCGGTTTCGCCTTCGATCAGCACGTTGGCCGAGGTATCGGCGACGTTGGCGATCAGTTCGCGCAGGTTCTGCATGGCCGGCGAGCGGCCGATGATCCGACCTTCGAGGGAATCGCGCTCCGCCAGTTGCCGGCGCAACGAAGACACTTCCCGGGCCAGGCTGCGTTGCTCCAGCGCGCGGCGGGCGACGTCCACCAGGCGTTCCGGGGAGAAAGGTTTCTCCATGAAGTCATAGGCGCCTTTCTGCATTGCGCCGACGGCCATTGAGATGTCGCCGTGGCCGGTGATCAGCACCACCGGCAAGCTGCGATCGCGCGCCTTGAGCCGGGTCAGCAGTTCCAGGCCGTCGATGCCCGGCAGACGGATGTCGCTGATGACGATGCCGGCAAAATTGTCGCCAACCCGCTCCAGCGCTTCTTCGGCGCTGCCCACGCCCACGCAGGGAATGTCTTCCAGGGTCAGCGCCTGTTGGCAGCCGAGCAGCACATGGGGGTCGTCTTCGACGATCAGCACACTAAGGTCGTTGTTCATATTGGCTCGGCGTGAGTGGGGCTTACCAACGGTAAACTGAGGACGAAGGTGGTGCCACCGCTGGCCGGGTGTTCGACACCCAGGTGCCCGCCGGTGGCGGCGGCCAGGCTGGCGGATAGTGTCAGGCCCAGGCCCAGGCCTTGTTCGCCGGGTTTGGTGGTGAAGAACGGTTCGAACAAATGCTTGCGTGCTTCGGCGTCGATACCGTGGCCGTTGTCGCGCACGCGCAGGCGATATTTGCCATCAAATGCTTCGCCTTCCAGCCACAACTCGGGCAACGGTTGTGCCTGCATGGCATCGAGGGCATTGCCGATCAGGTTGACCAGGATCTGCTCGAGGCGGGTCTGGTCGATCTGCACCTGCACGTCTTTGAAGTCACGATGCAGTTGCAGATGGACACTTTCCACGCGACCTCCCAGCAGTTGCAACGCGGCATCTACCGCTTTGCCAAGGCACGCCTGGCCCTTGTCGTCACCGCGACGGGCGAAGGAGCGCAGGCTGGCGGTGATCCGGCCCATGCGGTCGATCAATTCGTTGATGGTCTTCAGGTTGGTGCTGGCCACGTCCAGTTGACCGCGTTCGAGAAAGCGCACGGTATTGCCGGACAAGGTGCGCAGCGCCGCCAGCGGCTGGTTCAGTTCGTGGGCGATGCTGGTCGACATCTGGCCGATGGCGGCGAGTTTTCCGGCCTGCACCAGCTCATCCTGGGCGCGGCGCAACGTCTCTTCAGCCTGACGCCGTTCGCGGATCTGCCCCTTGAGGCGTTCGTTGCTGGCGCGCAGATCCGTGGTGCGTTCGGTAATCCGACGCTCCAGTTGATTGTTGGCTTGCTGCAGGGCTTCACGGGCGGCGAGGCGGGTGGCGATCACCTTGCGCCGCTCGTTCCAGGCAATCAGCAGGAACGCCACCAGGGCAAACGCCACTGCCACCAGAATCCCTTGATTGATCGCTTCACGGCGCAAATCCTGGAGCGGCGTGAGCAGGGTGAAGTTCCACGGGGTGTCGCTCAGGGGGCGGGTCTGCGAGAGGTAGCTGATGTCCTCTTCGTCTGACTCCACTTCACTGTTGGCGGGGAAGGTCAGTTTTTCTTCACCTTCGGCCAGTTTTTCCCGGGCCAGTGGCTGCAATTCGTTCAGCGGGAACCAGTAGTACTGCAGGCTGCGGGCCAGTTTTTCCTTGGTTTCTTCGCTCAACGGAACCACCGATTTGAGCCGTCGTGCCGGATCGCTGGACAGAATGATGATGCCGTTCTCGTCGCTGACAAAGGCTTCGAGGCGCGCACGCTGCCAGCGTTCTTCCATGGCTTCCAGGCGGACTTTGACCACCGCGACGCCGATGATCTTGCCGTGTTCTTCCAGGCCGTGGGCCAGGTAGTAACCGGGTTCGCCGTTGGTGCTGCCGATCCCGTAGAAGCGCCCAGGTTGACCGCGCACGGCGTTCTGGAAATAGGCGCGAAAGGACAGGTCTTCGCCCAGGTAACTGTCGACATCGCGCCAGTTGCTGGTGGCCATGACGCGGCCGGTGGTGTCCATCACGTAGATGGCCCGACTGCGGCTGCGCCGGTTCAGGCCTTCGAGGTAATCATTGACCGTCTGCCGGTGTTCCGGTGACGGGTCGGCCAGCAGTTTTGAAACACTGGATTCAAGTTCCAGCAGGCTGGGCAGGTAGGTGTACTTGCTGATCTCGCTCTCGACGGCGCGGGCGTGCAGTTCAAGCTGACGCTGGCCGTTCTCGCTGAGGCTGCGAATCCCGTAGTGCTCACTGACCCAGAAGCCGAGGTAACCCAATCCGATCATCAGGGCGATGACCAGGGGGGGCAGGAACAGATGGCGAATCAGACGGGGTTTCACGGCGAGTGATGGCGGCGCAGCGCGATAGAGAGTGGGGTCGCATTTCATCACAGATGCCTTGGGTCAACCACAACACTTACTTGTAAATCGCCGCGGACCCTTGTGGGAGCGAGCCTGCTCGCGAAGGCGGTGGATCAGCCAATGTCGATGTTGACTGTTAAGCCGTCTTCGCGAGCAGGCTCGCTCCCACAGGGGGGCGGTGGTAGAACTTAGTGCTGCAGAATCTTGTTAAGGAAGTGCTGTGTACGCTCGGCGCGGTGGGTGATATCGCCGAAGAAGTCCTCTTTCTTGCAGTCTTCGATGATTTTGCCCTGGTCCATGAAAATCACGCGATCCGCCACTTTGCGGGCAAAGCCCATTTCGTGGGTCACGCACATCATGGTCATGCCTTCGTGGGCCAGTTGCACCATCACGTCGAGCACTTCGTTGACCATTTCAGGGTCCAGCGCCGAGGTCGGTTCGTCGAACAGCATGACGATCGGGTCCATCGCCAGCGCACGGGCAATTGCCACACGCTGTTGCTGGCCACCGGAGAGCTGGCCCGGGTGCTTGTGGGCGTGAGCCGAGAGGCCAACGCGCTCAAGCAGCTGCAGGCCTTTCTTGGTGGCTTCTTCCTTGCTGCGGCCCAACACCTTGATCTGCGCAATGGTCAGGTTTTCGGTGATGGTCAGGTGCGGGAACAGTTCGAAATGCTGGAACACCATGCCGACGCGCGAACGCAGTTTCGGCAGGTTGGTCTTCGGGTCGGCGATGGACGTGCCATCGACCACCACGTCGCCTTTCTGGAACGGTTCCAGGGCGTTGACGCATTTGATCAGGGTGGATTTGCCGGAACCGGACGGCCCGCACACCACGATCACTTCGCCTTTTTTGACCTCGGTGCTGCAATCAGTCAGTACCTGGAAGTCGCCATACCACTTGTTGACTTGCTTGATAGAGATCATACGGCAAACCTTTTTTGCAGACGCTTGACCAGCAGCGAGGCGGCAAAGCTGATTGTGAAGTACGTGAGACCTGCAAAGATCAGGAACTCATTGGAGCGACCGATGATGTCGCCACTGGCACGGGAAGCATTGAGGAAGTCCACCAGGCCGACCGCGTAGACCAGCGAAGTGTCCTGGAACAGGATGATGCTCTGTTGCAGCAGCAGCGGGGTCATCTTGCGGAACGCTTGCGGCAGGATGATCAAACGCATCATCTGGCCATACGTCATGCCCAAAGCCTGGGCAGCACCCATCTGGCCCTTGGGAATCGACTGCACGCCGGCCCGGACGATTTCGCAGAAGTACGCCGCTTCGAACATCATGAAGGCCACGATGCAGGAGGCGAACGCGCCGATCGGGGTGTCTTCGCCGGTGATCCAGCGCAGCACGAACGGCACCGCCAGGTAGAACCAGGTGATGACCAGCAGCAGCGGGATCGAACGGAAATAGTTGACGTAGGCGCCAGCCAGGTTCGACAGCAGTTTGCTGTGGGACAGACGGCACAGCGCAAGGATGGTGCCGAGGATGATCCCGCCGACGACGCCCAGCGCCATCAGTTGCAGGGTCATGACCATGCCGTTCCACAAGCCCGGCAGGGACGGAACGATACCCGAGAAGTCGAATTCCATCATTTACCCCCTACGGAGATCAGGCCCGGTACGGCGACTTTCTTCTCGACCCCACGCATCAGCAGCATCAGGCTCATGTTCAGGGTGAAGTAGATCAGGGTGGCCAGGGTGAACGCTTCGAACAGGTTGGCGGAGAACTCGGCGGTCTGTTTGGTCTGCGCGAGCAACTCCATCAGGCCGATCAGCGACGCCACGGAGGAGTTCTTGAACACGTTCAGGAATTCCGAGGTCAGCGGCGGAATGATGATCCGGTAGGCCTGGGGCAGCAGCACGTTCCAGTAGATCTGCGGCAGTTTGAAACCCATGGCGCGAGCGGCGGCTTCCTGGCCACGAGGCAGCGCCTGGATGCCGGTACGCACTTGTTCGCATACACGAGCAGCGGTGAACAGGCCCAGGCAAACGACGACGCTGAGGAAAGCCGAGGTGGTCGGGTTCAGGTCCTGTTTGTACCAGTCCTGCAGGTTTTGCGGCAGCAGATCGGGCACCAGGAAGTACCAGATGAACAGCTGAACCAGCAGCGGCACATTACGGAAGAGTTCGACGTAGCAGGTCGCGATGCCCGATACGATGCGATTCGGCACGGTGCGCATGACACCCAGAATCGAGCCCAACAGCAGCGCGATGATCCAGGCGGCGACGGCGATGGCAATGGTCCAGCCCAAACCGGAGAGGTACCAGTCGAGATAAATCTCACTGCCCACGCCGGTGGACTTGAAGAACACGCTCCAGTCCCAGTTGTAATTCATTAGGGTCTCCCCTCAGATCGTTCGATGTACAAGTGCCCGCCTGGGGAAGCTCCGTTCCCGCCCGACTCTGGTGGTCAGGCACACACGAGCGGCTCGACAACCACCGGTTCGAGTGTTTCCAGAAATGCCAGCAGGGAGTGACTATCCCCTGAAAGGGCAGTGGCCCTCTCAGGAGATAAGGTTAGTCAGAATTCAGGACTTTTTTTCTACAGGCTTGTCGTCAGCCGCTTTATCGGTCGGATTGGCGATCAGGGCCTTGAGCTCGTCGCTCATCGGGAAGTTCAGGTTCAGGCCTTTAGGCGGGATTGGCTGCATGAACCATTTTTCGTAGATCTTGTTGATCTCGCCCGAAGCGTAGGTTGCCTTGATGGCGTCATCCACCGCCTTCTTGAACGGCTCGTCGCCTTTGCGAACCATGCAGCCGTAGATCTCGTAGGACTGTGGAGTACCGGTCACGGCCCAGTCATCCGCCTTCTTGGCTTTGGCTGCTTCACCGGCCAGCAAGGCGTCGTCCATCATGAAAGCCACGGCGCGGCCGGTTTCCAGCATCTGGAAGGATTCGCCATGGTCTTTGGCGGAGATGACGTTCATGCCCATCTGCTTGTCGGCGTTCATCGACTTGAGGATGCGCTCGGACGTGGTGCCCGCGGTAGTCACGACATTTTTGCCTTTCAGGTCGCCGAAGTCCTTGTACGCGGAGTCTTTCTTGGAGAGAAGACGCGTACCGATTTCGAAAATGCCGACGGAGAAGGCAACTTGCTGCTGACGTTCCACGTTGTTGGTGGTGGAACCGCACTCGACGTCCACGGTGCCGTTCTGCACCAGCGGGATACGGGTTTGCGAGGTCACGAGGTTGTATTTGACCTGGAGGTTGGGCATGTCCAGGTCTTTCTTGATGGCTTCGACGATTTTCAGCTGGATATCGTGGGAGTAGCCGACCGGTTTGCCGGAAGCATCAGCGATATAGGAAAACGGGATGGAAGCGTCACGATGCCCGAGGGTGATCACACCGGACTCTTTGATCTTCTTCAGTGTGCCGGTGAGTTCGGCAGCGAAAACTGGAGTGCTAATCAGAGCGGCAGCAATGGCTGCGCCCAGGATATGGGGAACGATGCGCATCAAATTTTCCTCGACATTGTTTTTTTTATGGAGCCAGTTCATCGGCCCTTTTGTGCTTCGAATGCCTGACGGCTCCTGAAGTGGGTGCACAAGAGACATTCGTCCAAGAGTGTAGAGCATGACTCGTGCCAGGCCAGGTGAGTCAAGTTAACTTATTGATTTAGAAAGGGATTAAATATTTATGGCGTTCTTTTTTTGTGAAGGATAATCCGGTTAACCGAATCGACCGACAGGTCGTGTTCGGAAAACCGAATAGTGTTTGGGGCTGCCAGCTGATTATCGAAAATCAACTTTCCTGGCTTAGCGGCGTTTCATGCAGGTAGATCCACTGGGCGTTGTGGTGATGCAGGCCAATGATCGCCACCGAAACCCTTGAGCTTTCGCGCTGGTCGAGGCGATGGGTTTCCTTGTAGCGGATCGCCACGCTGTGGCCTTCCTGCCAGACCGTTTGCAGGTCGCTGATGATGATCTCCAGACCTGGCTTGGCGCCGATTGCACCTTTGAACATCTGTTCGACCGTCGCCCGGCTGACGATGGCGGCCGAGGTGGTGACCATGCTGAAGTGCTCGGCGAATGCCGACATCAGCGGCTCGAGCATGGCCTGTCCCTGACCGTTTGCATCGGAGAACAGGGTTTGAATCAACTCGTGCACGTGATGAACGCTGTGGTGCGCCTGTTCAACTATTTTGTTGTGCATGACAGTCCTTTTGAGTGTTCAACTGACTCAGTTGAAAGAGTGGAAACAGACCCGCCAGCGCGGCGATGGCGAAGGTCGCGTGATAGGCCTGGGTGGTATCGAAGTGCTTCAAGAGCAGGTTGAAAACCATCAGGAACAGGGCGGCACCGATGCTGAATGACATCTGTCGGTTGATGTTCCAGATGACACTGGCCTTGTGCGTGTCATTGCCCTCGAAGTCCATCAGCGATGTGGTTTGTGCGGTGTTGGCACCGATGCCACCGCCAATCCCCATCAAGCTGTAGGCGATGACTATTACCCAGAGGTCCGAGGGATCGTTGACCAATAACAGGGTGGCGATGCCGGCGCTGTGCAACAGCATGCCGAGGGCAAACAACCGCTTGGCGCCCATCCGGTTGTAGGTCCGGCCACAGATCAGCATCGCGATGAACGCGCCGATGGCGTAGAGGATCATGAACATCCCTGTCAGTCGGGCGCTGAAGTGCAGGGTGTTTTGCAGGAAGAAGATGCTCATCAGGTTGACCCCCGTGAACACACCGGGAATCGCGTAATAGATAAAGATGGAGGTGCTGAGTTTTTTGCTTTTGAGCAGGCTCAGTTCAATGATCGGGTTTTTGCAGCGGCGGTAGTGCAGCCCGTACAGCAGGACAAACGTAACGCCGGCCGTGACGAAGAGGGCGGCCACCCAGGCCGGAGCGTCGCCGCCATACAACGACATGCCCATCAACAGGCTGCCGAGTGCGGCGCTGACCAGCAGCAAACCCTTGATGTCGGGCCGGGGCAAACTTGTCGGCCGCGCTTCATTGATCCAGAACCAGGACAGCAAAGCCGCGATCAGCGAGAACGGGATGTTGCTGTAGAACACCCAGCGCCAGGAACTGCTGTCGACGATGATGCCGCCGATGGTCGGTGAAATGGCGGGCGCTATCAGGGCAACAGCCATGACCAACGTGGATATTTTCGCCCGCTGCTCACCCTTGAACAGGTTGAATGTCAGTGCCTGGCCGACTGGAATCAACAGACCGCCGCCCATCCCCTGGACGAAGCGCCAGATCACCAGCTCGTTGAAACTGTCGGCCAGCCCGCACATCCACACGGAGGCTGTGAACACGATCATCGAGGCGGTGAGGATTTCCCGACTGCCAAAACGACCGGCCAGCCAAGTGCTGACCGGGATGATCAGTGTCAGCCCCAGAATATAAGCGTTAGCCACCCAGGCAACGTCTGAAGTACTAACGTGCAGCGCCGCCGATAGAGTCGGTAGTGCGACCGCCGATATAAAGATGTTAATGCAGTCTATAAAAAAGCCGATGAGAAATATCAGTGCAACTTTGTAGCGATAGGTCATGTTGTTTCCCCTTTGTCGCACAGCATAGGGGCGATGGACTTGAACTGTCGATACGACTATCCTTGAAACAATGTTTGACGGGATTGAACAGTGAACTCAATTGCTATGCACACTCATCTTAATCGGGTACAGACATTTCTGGCGGTGGTCGATTTTGGTTCTTACACCAAGGCCGCCAATTACCTGAATATCAGCAAGGCCATGGCCAGCCTGCATGTCAAGGCGCTGGAGGATGTGCTGTCCGCGACGTTGTTGATTCGAAATACCCGAAATATCTCCCTCACGGAAATAGGTCAGGATTTTTATGAATCGTTCAAAGGTATTGTCGCGGACATCGATAGTGCCTTCGATAATGTATTGAAAGGTCATAACCGTGTCACCGGCAAGTTGCGGTTCAGTTCCACCATAGAATACGGCGAGGCTTATATCCTTCCGTTGATGCCGCAATTTATAGAGCGCTATCCGGAAATAAAACTCTGCTATGACTTTAACTCTTCACTCAATGATCTGGTGGCGGAAAAGTTAGACCTGGTTATTCGTCTGGGCAACTTGGCAGACTCGGCTTTCAAGAGCCGTAAGCTGGCGGATTATGAAATTGTCCTGGTGGCTACGCAGACGTTTCTTGCCCGTCACCCGGTGCAAACGCCTCAGGACCTGAACTCGGTGCCGTGGATCGCCAACAGCAACCTGCAGGCACCGACCCAGTGGACGTTGCGTCATCCGCAATCAGGGGCTGTCGAGATCAACGGGATCAATCAGTTTGAATCCAACTCTTCCACGGCCATTCGCTCCATGACGTTGTCGTCGCTGGGCGTCTCGGTGCTGCCCGCCTGGGTGGTCAAGGACGACATCGCCAGCGAGCGGCTGATTCGCCTGTTGCCCGACTATTCGCTGCCTTCGCAGTCCGTCAACGTGGTGTTTCCCAACAGCCCGCATTTGCCCCACAAAACGAGGGCGTTCATTGATTTCCTGTTGCTGCATCTGGCGCAATGAGCGCCTGCAAAAAAGCCCCTGAATCGTCGGATTCAGGGGCTTTCATTTAAACGGATGGCGATCAGGCCGCTTCGATCTTGCTGCGGTTCTGCTCGACCTTGCTCAGGTAATCCACCAGTTTCTGCTGTTCCGCCGGGGTAGTGAACAAGCCCAATTTGCTGCGGCGCCACAGAATGTCATGGGCGGTGGTTGCCCACTCTTCGCTGCACAGGTAATCGACTTCGCGGGTGTAGAGACCGCCGCCGATGTGGTCGCCCAGGTCGTTGAGGTTCTGCACGCCTTCCATCATGCGCCAGGTGCGGCTGCCATAGGTGGTTGCCCAGCGGCGTGAGATTTCAGTCGGAACCCAGTCGAACTTGTCGCGAATCAGCGAGCTCAGCGCCTGCGGGGTGGTCATGTCTTCGCCGCCCGGCAGGGTGGCGCTGGCAGTCCAGCTTGGCTTGATGTGCGTGAAGTACGGCGCCAATTGTGCCAGCGCCGACTCGGCCAGTTTGCGGTAGGTGGTCAACTTGCCGCCGAACACCGACAGCAACGGCGCTTCTTCGCCAGTGCCCGAGAGCGCCAGGGTGTAGTCGCGGGTGACGGCTGACGGGTTGTCGGATTCGTCGTTGCACAGCGGACGGACGCCGGAATAGCTGTGCAGGATATCGTCGCGGCTGATCTGCTTCTTGAAGTGGGCGTTGACCACTTTCAGCAGGTAATCGGTTTCGCTTTCGGTGATCGCCACTTTGGCCGGATCGCCGGTGTACTCGCGGTCGGTGGTGCCGATCAGGGTGAAGTGATTGAGGTACGGAATGGTGAAGACGATGCGCTGATCTTCGTTTTGCAGAATGTGCGCGTGTTCGCCTTCATACAGTTTTGGCACGATCAGGTGGCTGCCCTGAATCAGGCGAATGCCGTAGGGCGATTCCATCTTCAGGTCATCACGAATGAACTTGGCGACCCAAGGGCCGGCGGCGTTCACCAGCGCTTTGGCGCGGATCGAAAACAGGCTGCCGTCGGCGCGCTCCAGGTGCAGATGCCACAGGCCCTTGGTACGACGGGCACTGACGCAGCGGGTCTGGGTGTGAACGTGGGCGCCTTTCTCGCGGGCGGCCATGGCGTTCAGCACCACCAGGCGCGCATCGTCGACCCAGCAATCGGAGTATTCGAAGCCTTTGGTGATTTCGCTTTTCAGCGGGCTGTCCGGACCGAACTTCAGGCTTTTCGAGCCTTCGAGTTTTTCCCGCTTGCCGAGGTTGTCATACAGGAACAGGCCGGCGCGGATCATCCAGGCTGGACGCAGGTGCGGACGGTGCGGCAACACGAAGCGCATTTGCTTGACGATGTGCGGCGCCTTGGCCAGCAGCACTTCGCGTTCGGCGAGGGCTTCGCGTACCAGGCGGAATTCGTAATGTTCGAGGTAG
The DNA here is from genome assembly GCF_005930655.1 of Pseudomonas sp. FSL W5-0299. Classification (NCBI taxonomy): domain Bacteria; kingdom Pseudomonadati; phylum Pseudomonadota; class Gammaproteobacteria; order Pseudomonadales; family Pseudomonadaceae; genus Pseudomonas; species Pseudomonas sp. FSL W5-0299. The sequence goes on along the minus strand of NZ_RXHX01000035.1, from coordinate 50,453 downwards.
CGCAAGCCGCCGTGGATCAGCTTGCTGCTGGCCGACGAAGTGTGGCTGGCCAGGTCATCTTTTTCGCAAAGGAACACCGAAAGGCCGCGACCGGCGGCATCCGCTGCGATCCCAACGCCATTGATCCCACCACCGATGACGGCGATGTCGTAGACCTCAGCGAGAGGGGGCGTAGGCAAGGTAGAAGTGGGCATCGGCTGGCCTCGGGCTCTTTTGATTTTCTGTATTGGAATTCGAACATTAATGTTCATTTGCGAAAATGGTAGCCCATAAAGCCGCCCACAGCCAGTCAACTTCGATTGAAAATACTGATCGAAGGACCGAAAAAGGAAAATATACGAACATTAAATGAGGGGGGGTGGAGGCTTTTGTGGCGAGGGAGCTTGCTCAGCAGACGCAAATCAGTCGACACGCTCTTCCTGAAATACAACGATTACCGGTTTCAGGGCTGCTTCGCAGCCCACCGGGAGCAAGCTCCCTCGCCACAAGGGAGCGCGCTGTTTGGAGAGGGTTAAACGACTTCCAGCCGAATCTTGTGCTGACTCAGCAGTTGCGCCAGCGCCGGCGAAGGTTGTTGGTCGGTGACCAGGCAATCAATCAGGCTGATCGGCCCAAGGCGAATCATGGCGTTGCGCCCGAATTTGCTGGAGTCAGCCGCCAGAATGACCTTCCGGGCGTTGGCGATGATCGCCTGTGATACCCGCACTTCCTGATAATCGAAGTCCAGCAGGCTGCCGTCTTCATCGATACCGCTGATGCCGACCAAGGCAAAGTCGACTTTGAACTGGTTGATGAAATCGACACTCGCCTGGCCGACCACGCCACCGTCGCGCCGCACATTGCCGCCCGTCAGCAGAACGTCGAAGTCGTCCTTGGCGCTGAGCATCGAGGCCACGTGCAGGTTGTTGGTGATGATTTTCAAGTGGTTGTGGTTGAGCAGCGCCCGGGCAATCGATTCGGTGGTAGTACCGATATTGATGAACAGCGAGGCGTGATCCGGGATCTGAGCCGCAATGGCTTCACCGATACGCTGCTTCTCATCGCGCATCTGGTCGGCGCGCATGGCGTAGGCGGTGTTCTCGACACTGGAATCGTAGGCTGCGCCGCCATGGTAGCGACGCAACAAATTGGCTTCCGCGAGCTGATTGATATCGCGGCGGATGGTTTGCGGTGTAACGACGAACAGCGTAGCCATTTCCTCGATGCTGACATAGCCGCGTTCGCGGACCAGTTCGAGGATTTGCTGCTGACGGGGAGGCAGATTCATGGGGCTTCCTTTGGCTGCCGTGCAAAATTTGCCCATGATGCCGCAGGAATCTGCTCCCTACCAGTTACATACCGATACGAGTACTCAGGTTGGCTTATTCAGCGCCTTCATGTGGTTCCCAGTCGCGGGTGCGGCTGACGGCTTTTTTCCAGCCGGCGTAGAGTTTTTCCTTGGCGGTTTCGTCCAGGGTCGGTTCGAATTCGCGTTCGATCACCGCCTTGCCGCGCAGCTCATCCAGGCTGCCCCAGAAGCCACACGCCAGGCCGGCCAGGTAAGCGGCGCCCAGTGCAGTGGTTTCGCGCATTTGCGGACGCTCGACCTGAGTGCCGAGGATGTCGGCCTGGAACTGCATCAGGAAGTTGTTCGCAACCGCGCCGCCGTCCACGCGCAGGGATTTCAGACGTTCGCCGGAATCCTGTTGCATGGCGTCCAGCACGTCGCGGGTCTGGTAGGCAATCGACTCCAGGGCTGCACGAATAATGTGATCCACACGCACGCCGCGGGTCAGACCGAACAGGGCGCCACGGGCATACGGGTCCCAGTAAGGCGCGCCGAGGCCGGTGAAGGCTGGCACCAGGTACACGCCGTTGCTGTCCTTGACCTTGTTGGCGAAGTATTCGGTGTCGTGGGCGTCGTTGATGATCTTCAGTTCGTCACGCAACCACTGAACGGTCGAACCACCGTTGAACACTGCGCCTTCGAGCGCGTAAGCCACTTCGCCACGTGGGCCGCAGGCGATGGTGGTGAGCATGCCGTGCTTGGACTTCACGGCTTTGTCGCCCGTGTTCATCAGCAGGAAGCAGCCGGTGCCGTAGGTGTTTTTCGCCTGGCCCGGCTCGACGCACATCTGGCCGAACAGGGCGGCCTGCTGGTCGCCAGCGATGCCGCCGATGGCGATGCCGCTTTTGGTGTGGCCGTAGATTTCGGACGAAGATTTAACTTCCGGCAGCATCTCGCGCGGAATATCCAGTATCTCCAGCATCTTCGTGTCCCACTCAAGCGTGTGGATGTTGAAGAGCATGGTGCGCGAGGCGTTGGTGTAGTCGGTGACGTGGACCTTGCCGCCGGTAAATTTCCAGATCAGCCAGCTGTCGACGGTGCCGAACAGCAGTTCGCCGTTGCGCGCACGCTCGCGGCTGCCTTCGACGTTGTCGAGGATCCACTTGAGCTTGGTGCCGGAGAAGTACGGGTCGGTGACCAGGCCGGTGGTCTCGCTGATGTATTGCTCGTGGCCGTCGCGTTTGAGCTGCTGGCAAATCTCGGTGCTGCGGCGGCACTGCCAGACGATCGCGTTGTAGATCGGGCGGCCGGTGGTCTTGTCCCAGACCACGGTGGTTTCGCGCTGGTTGGTGATGCCGATGGCCGCGACCTGGTCGTGATGCAGGCCGGCTTGAGCCAGGGCTTCGACCATCACGGCGCTTTGGGTGGCGAAGATTTCCATCGGGTCGTGTTCGACCCAACCGGCTTGCGGGTAATGCTGGACGAATTCGCGCTGGGCGGTGCAGACCACGTTCGCGTCGCGGTCGAAAATGATCGCGCGGGAGCTGGTCGTACCCTGATCGAGGGCAATGATGTAGTTCTTATTCTGAATGTCGGTCATGTCGATTGCCTTGGACGAAAAAAGGAAGAGAGGTCCGGCGCGTGATCTTATGGGCAGGATCACGCGCCTACGGTATCAAGAAGTTCTTGGTTTGCCGTCAATGGCCGGTGTTGCGTCCTGTGTAGCAGGTGTGGCGCTGGGCAGATGACGGGCAATCAGCCCGCGATACGCGGCAGCGCCGAGGCAGGCACCGACAATCGGTGCAAAAATCGGAATCAGGAAATACGGGATATCGCGGCCGCCGGTGAGGGAAATTTCACCCCAGCCGGTGAAGAAAGTCATCAGCTTCGGACCGAAATCACGCGCCGGGTTCATCGCGAAACCGGTCAGCGGGCCCATCGAGCTGCCAATCACGGCGATCAGCAAGCCAATCAGCAGCGGTGCCAGCGGCCCTTTTGGCAGGCCATTGTTGTCATCGGTCAGGGACATGATCACGCCCATCAGGATGGCGGTGATGATGACTTCAACCAGGAAAGCCTGGGCGGTGGACAGGGCCGGGTTAGGGAAGGTGGAGAACACCGACGCCAATTCGAGGCTCGCCTGGGTGCCACGGACCATATGGTGAGTTTGTTCGAAATCGAAGAATAGATTGCTGTACAGCGTGTAGACCAAAAATGCGCCGCAGAACGCGCCAGCAATTTGAGCGAGGATATAGAACGGCAGTTTGCGTTTTTCGAAGTCGGCGAAAATGCTCAGTGCGATGCTCACGGCGGGATTGAGGTGAGCTCCGGAAACCCCGGCGGTCAGGTAGATCGCCATGCTCACGCCGACGCCCCAGATGATGCTGATTTCCCACAGGCCAAAGCTGGCACCCGCGACCTTGAGAGCGGCAACACAACCGGTGCCGAAAAAGATAAGCAGTGCAGTGCCCAGAAACTCGGCCATGCATTGGCTTGAGAGCGACGGTTGTTGTAAAGCAGTTGTCATTGAAAACCTCGTTTTTGTTGTTGTCTGGCGCTTCTTTCATCATGGCCAAAGCGCGTTTTCCACCGAGGCAGAATCCCCATCCTGTTCTCGGCCTGCTACTGGGGTGCTGCGATGACACATTCGTACAGTATTCAGATTCGAAAAAATATAGACAAGAAACGCTGCTGTCAAAGGTCGAAAGTGAACTGTCGGTCACAATTCAACTATTAGTCATGTGAATGATCGTATTGTTCACGCGACCGGCCAGGCACGGACGAACGGTAGCCTGTGCCGTCAAGCCGCTGAAACAGTGGCGCAATAGAGCCTTTTGCCGACCAATGTCCTAGAATCCAGCGCAGGATTTTTCTACTGCCGCCCACTCTGGAGCTGCCATGACCCCCGCATTGGATTTGTTGAAAAAAGTTCGAGCCGAACATCGCGTGCACAGTTATGAACATGATCCAAAGGCTGCGTCCTATGGGCTGGAGGCCGCGGAGAAACTGGGGCTGAACCCGGCGCAGGTGTTCAAGACATTGCTGGCAGCCAGTGAGAAAGGTGAGTTGCTGGTAGCGGTGGTGCCGGTCGTCGGAACTTTGGACTTGAAGCATCTGGCTCACGCGGCGGGCGTGAAAAAAGCCGAAATGGCCGATCCTGCCGCTGCGCAACGCGCGACGGGTTATCTGTTGGGCGGGATCAGTCCGTTAGGGCAGAAGAAGCGCTTGCGCACGTTTATCGATAACTCCGCTCAGCCCTTTGCGACCATCTTCGTCAGCGCCGGCCGGCGCGGTCTTGAGGTTGAATTGGCGCCGGCGGTGCTGGCCGAACACACTCAGGCCAAGTTTGCCGATATCGGCCGCGCCTGAATCAGGGAGAAGGTTATGCAGCTTGAATTTCATCAAGTCGATGCGTTCAGTGATCGTCCGTTCAGTGGTAACCCGGCCATGGTGTATCGGCTCGAGGCGTGGCTAGCCGATGAGTTGATGCAGAAGATTGCCGCCGAACATAACCTCGCCGAAACCGCCTTCGTGGTGCGTGAAGGGCAGGGTTGGCACATTCGCTGGTTTACCCCGACGACCGAAGTGCCATTGTGCGGCCATGCGACCCTGGCCAGCGCGCATGTGTTGTTTGACATCTATAAGGAGCCGGTCGAGCGCCTGGACTTCATCTGCAAGTCCGGCCCGTTGAGCGTAAGCCGCGAGGACGGGCGCTTGTGGCTGGATTTTCCGGCCGTCGTGCCATCTGAAGTGGGCGTGACCCTGGATGTCGAGCGCGCCTTGGGCGTCGAAGTGGTCGATGTTCTGGGTTCCAACGAGTTGTTCGTGGTGTTGGAGTCCGAGCAGGCCGTGCTCAACTGCCAGCCAGACATGATCGCCCTGGCCAAGCTGCCGTGGCCGGGTGCAATCGTCACCGCCAAGGGGAGTCAGCATGATTTCGTGTCCCGGTACTTTGCCCCGGCAATCGGCATCAATGAAGACCCGGTGACCGGTTCGACCCATTGCAGCTTGATTCCATATTGGTCGAAGCGGTTGGGCAAGACGAGTCTCAGCGCTTATCAGTGCTCGAAGCGAGGCGGGGCGTTGTTCTGCCGACTGGAAGGGGACCGGGTGAAGATTGGCGGGAATGCGACGCTGGTTGCGAGCGGAACACTCATTCTCGGTTAACCCAAATTTGATGTGGGAGTGAGCAGCCACGCTCCCACATTTTTTGTCCGTGTGTATTAGCTGGCGGTGCTGTAGCGCCGGACACCGGACTCTACCACCGGAATCTGCGCAGCCGTGCTGCCCGATGCCTGGAACAGCACCAGGTGTTCAGCCGCGACTCGAATACCCACTTCGGCACCGACTTGATGATCGGCATGGCTCGGGAAAATCGACTCCAGTTGCGCCCCGGTCGGCAGCTGCAAACGGTACAACGTCGAGGCCCCCTGGAACGACTTGCCGACAATCCGCGCCTTTAAGCCGCTGTCGGGTGCATAAACGATATCGTCCGGACGCAGCAACACATCCACCGCACCGCCCACGGGCCAGGTGTAGGCCCGATTGCCGCGCAACTCACCCAATTCGGTCTGCACCGACTCGGGGCTGCTCAGCTGGCCGCGAATGAAATAACCCTGGCCAATGAAGCTGGCCACAAACGGCGTCAGTGGCTCGTGGTACAGGTTGTAGGGCGTGTCCCATTGTTCCAGCCGACCTTCCTTGAACACCCCGACATGATCGCTCACCGCGAAGGCTTCTTCCTGGTCGTGGGTCACCAGAATCGCGCTGGTGCCACGGGCCTTGAGAATGTCGCGCACCTCATGGCTGAGCTTGCGTCGCAGTTCGCCATCGAGGTTGGAGAATGGTTCGTCGAGCAACAGCAATTGCGGTTCCGGTGCCAGTGCGCGGGCCAGTGCGACACGCTGCTGCTGACCACCGGACAACTCGTGCGGAAAGCGCTTGCCGAGGTTTTTCAGGTTGACCAGCTCCAGCAACTCTTCGGTGACACGATCCTTTTGCGGGTGCTTGCGGATCCCGAAGGCGATGTTCTCGGCCACGCTCAAATGCGGAAACAGCGCGTAGTCCTGGAACACCATGCCGATCCGGCGTTTCTCCGGGGCAAGGGTGAAGCCGGCGCGGGAGATGGTCTCGCCTGCGAGGGTTATTTCACCTTCCTGCACCGGTTCGAAACCGGCAATCGCCCGTAGCGTGGTGGTCTTGCCGCAGCCCGAGGAGCCCAACAGGCAACCGATGTCACCGGCATTCAAATGCAAGTTGAGGTTCTGCACGACGCGCTGGTCTTGATAGCCGCAGGCGAGGTTGCGCAGGTTAAGCAGTAATGGAGGGCTCATGCGTGGTGATACGCCGGCTCGACGAGGAACTCGAGCAGGGCCTTTTGTGCGTGAAGGCGGTTTTCCGCCTGGTCCCAGGCGACCGAGCGCTTGTCATCGAGCACGTCGAGGCTGATTTCCTCGCCGCGGTGGGCCGGCAGGCAGTGCATGAACAGCACATCCTCGGCCGCCAGGTCGAGCAGGGCGCGAGTCACCTGGAACGGCGCGAACAGCTTCAGGCGCTTGGCGGTTTCTTCTTCCTGGCCCATGGAGGTCCAGACATCGGTGCTCACCAGGTGGGCGCCGCGCACGGCATCCTTCGGATCGCGGACGATGGTCACGCGATCGCCGGCCATGGCCACGAACTGCGGGTTGGGTTCAAACCCTTCAGGGCAGGCGATGCGCAACTGGAAGTCGAACTGGATCGCCGCTTCTATATAGCTGTTGCACATGTTGTTGCCGTCGCCGATCCAGGCCACGGTCTTACCCTGAATCGAGCCGCGATGTTCGAGGAACGTCTGCATGTCGGCCAGCAACTGGCACGGATGCAGGTCATCGGACAGGCCGTTGATCACGGGAACGCGGGAATTGGCGGCGAATTCGGTCAGGGTGCTGTGGGCAAAGGTGCGGATCATCACGGCGTCGAGCATGCTCGACATCACGATGGCGCAGTCGCCGATCGGCTCGCCACGGCCCAGTTGCGTGTCGCGCGGCGACAGGAAGATGGCCTGGCCGCCGAGCTGGATCATGCCGGCTTCGAACGAAATACGGGTACGGGTCGAGGACTTCTCGAAAATCATCCCGAGCACGCGGTTTTTCAGAGGCTCGAACAGTACGCCGCGGTTACGCAGGTCTTTGAGCTCAACGCCTCGACGGATCACGCTGACCAGCTCTTCGGGCGTGCAATCCATCAGGGAGAGAAAGTGCCTTGCGCTCATCATTGACTACCTTTTTGCAACAGACCGCAGATACTCAAAGCCTTGTTTAACTGAAAAACGGGCGAGACCTGCGGCGTAAGCCGCACGGGGCGACGAAATAGGGGGAGGCGCGATATTGACATTAAATGTCGCGTTTTTCCAATAGGAGGCTTTTTTTACGGTTTCCAACATGTTTCAAGCGATACAACGCGATCCGCGTTGCGAGTTTGTGAGCAGCATTTGTACACGGTGCCGAAGCTCGATTGCAATAACTGCCGTGATCTGGCTCGATATCCGGCGAAGAATGGAAGACCCGCTGAACAGCGCCCTCCGGGCCCCTTACAAGCTCGCGGAGTTGTTTGCTGTTACGTTTTCAGGTGCCGGGTTTCGGATTGCGCTCAGGTATTATCCGCCTCATTGCGGATTCTCGACTGCGTAAAGTCAAACACTCCCAGGGAGGGAGCGCTGTATGGCGATCAATAAACCCGGACACACTGGTCTGACGCGCCTTCGTCGTGTTTCGCCGGCCTTCGATATGGCTGTCATTTCTACGGTCATGGGCTTCGCGATTATCGCAAGCACGATTTATCCAGGCGTTCCGAGCGCAGTGGTGGGCGCCATCGTCGGCGCTTTTATCGGCGTGAAGAATTTCAGGGATGACGCGATTGCAGATTGATTCGACCCAGTTTTTGGTAGTGGGAGGATTGGTCGCAATTGGAATCTACCTGGGAGCTTCGCTACTCGCGCGATCAACGCCGGACCTGAAGCATGGAGCTGCCCTGGTGGTCGCGTGGTTCACAGTGGTGAGCGTCATTGATATCGCGTTGCAGGTCTATCAAGCCGAGCCTCATCAGCTGGGCATCCTGGCAAACCAGAAAGCTATCATCCTGATCGGGTCCGGCGTGATGCTTTGGCTGGCGGTCGGCGGAATCTGGACGGCCTTGGCCTCACCGCTCAAAAAGAAGGCGTCGAAGATTTCTCAGCCTCAGTGAGCCTGTCTGTGTGGTCGAACGCAGGTTTTGACGAGGTCGTTTCGTGTCTTGTCTGTTGTTCAAGGCACCGGTTGTCACCGTGTTCTGGATGAAACGTTTGCTAATACAAAGTGCTGGGTTATAACTAACTCACGAGTGACGCAGGAAGCCTTCGGAATGGAATCGAAAGAACAGCTTTTAATGGATTTACTCGGCCTCACGGCCCGCTCCTTGACCCACCTCACCGCTTCCATGACGTCGATGTCCTTCGAATTGATGCGCAGTGAAGACGAAGTGACCAAAGCGGCCGGTCGACGCATGATCGATCGCATGGCAACCATTAGTACCGGGCTCGACGAACACTGGCGACTGATCGGCGAGCTCACCGGCGTACATATCGCCCAGGAACAGATCGAAACCATTCAGGAGATCCAGTTGCAGGCGCCGCCGCCCAGGTTGCCGCCGAATTGATCGTGCACGGCCATCGGCTAGCCTGATGGTCGTCGATTCACAAGACGAACGTCGCTGGCGCAGTCGCGGGTCAGGCGCCATAGTTTTGTTCCCGCGGCTGATATTGCCCGCCCAGAACAAAACAGAGACTGGCCATGACCAAGACTCTCCATCACCGTGCCTGCCACCTGTGTGAAGCCATCTGCGGCCTGACCATCGAGACCTCCGAGGTCGAAGGCAATGGCGTGCAGATCACCTCAATCAAGGGTGACCCGCTGGATACGTTCAGTCGTGGGCACATCTGCCCCAAGGCGGTTGCCCTGCAAGACATTCAGAACGATCCGGATCGCCTGCGTCAGCCGATGTTGCGAGTGGGCAGCGAATGGCAGCCTATCGAGTGGCAAGACGCTTTCAGCCTGGTCGCCGAACGCCTGGCGGCGATTCAGGAGCATCACGGGCAGAATGCGGTGGCGGTTTATCAAGGCAACCCCAGCGTGCACAACTATGGCTTGATGACCCACAGCAATTATTTCCTGGGCCTGCTGAAAACCCGCAACCGGTTTTCCGCGACCTCGGTCGATCAGTTGCCTCATCACTTGACCAGCCATTTGATGTACGGCCATGGCTTGCTGCTGCCGATTCCGGACATCGACCACACCGATTTCATGTTGATCCTCGGGGGCAATCCCCTGGCCTCCAACGGCAGCATCATGACCGTGCCGGATGTGGAGAAGCGTCTGAAGGCGATTCAGGCCAGGGGCGGCAAAGTGGTGGTGGTCGATCCGCGCCGCAGCGAAACGGCAGCGATAGCCGATCAGCATCTGTTCGTGCGCCCCGGTGGCGATGCGGCGCTGTTGTTCGGGTTGCTCAATACCTTGTTCGCAGAAGGTCTGACTCGCGACAGCCATTTGCCGGTCGACGGTCTGGATGAAGTCCGTCAGGCGATCAGCACATTCACTGCCGACACGATGAGCCCCTTGTGCGCGGTGCCGGCAGAACAGATTCGTCAGTTGGCCCGGGATTTCGCGGCGGCGCCGACAGCGGTCTGCTATGGCCGGATGGGCGTCTCGACCCAAGCCTTCGGCACGCTGTGTCATTGGCTGGTGCAACTGATCAACCTGGTCACCGGCAACCTCGACCGCGTCGGCGGTGCCTTGTGCACTGAACCTGCGGTGGATCTGGTGGCTTCGACGTCGGGTGGGCATTTCAATCTGTGGCAGAGCCGGGTGTCCGGGCGTCCCGAGTACGGCGGTGAGTTGCCGGTGTCGGCCCTGGCGGAAGAGATGCTGACGGGCGGGGAAGGGCAGGTTCGTGCGCTGATCACCGTGGCCGGCAATCCGGTGCTGTCCACACCCAATGGCCGGCAACTGGAACAGGCGCTGGACGGTCTGGAGTTCATGGTCAGCATCGACCTGTACATCAATGAAACCACGCGCTATGCCGACCTGATCCTGCCGTCGACTTCCGCACTGGAAAACGATCACTACGACACCACGTTCAACATGTTCGCTGTGCGCAACGTCACCCGTTTCAACCGGGCGATCCTGGGCAAGCCCGAAGGTGCATTGCATGACTGGGAGATCTTTGTCGGCCTGGCCCAGGCTTTTGCGGCGAAGACCGGCAAGGAGCTGAAACCGACCATTGCACCGGCGCAGATGATCGATCGTGGGCTGCGGATGGGGCTTTATGGCGATGCCTCGGCGCACAAGCTTTCGTTGGCGACGCTGTTCGATCACCCGCACGGCGTCGATCTGGGCGCGCTCAAATCGAACCTGGCGCCACGCCTGAAAACCGCCAACCAGCGAGTCCAGGCCGCGCCGGCTGCGATTCTCGCTGACCTTGCCCGTTTCGCCGCGCTGCAAGCACCGGCTGCCGACGAATTGCTGATGATTGGTCGTCGCCATGTGCGCAGCAACAACTCGTGGATGCACAACTATCACCGTCTGGTGAAGGGCAAGCCGCGCCATCAATTGTTGATGCACCCGGATGACCTGGCCAGTCGTGGACTCGGTGACGGGCAGCGCGTGCGGGTCAGTTCGCGGGTCGGTGTGATCGAAGTGGAAGTGCTCGCCAGCCTGGACATGATGAAAGGCGTGGTCAGCCTTCCTCACGGTTGGGGGCATGCACGGCCCGGCGTGCAGATGACGATCGCCAGTAGTCAACCGGGCTCCAGCGCCAACGACCTGACCGATGAATGTCAGCTCGACGAGTTGTCGGGGAATGCTGCGTTGAACGGTGTTCCGGTGACAGTGGCGGCGGCTTGATTGTGTCTGTCGGGGAGACCGAGCATGGCGCTCGGGTTTCCGTTACAATGCGCCACCGTGCCGACCTCTGAGTCGGAAAGTTCAGCCGAGGTGCTCCATGGATATCATCGAAACGATTAAAGAGCAGATTGCTAACAACACCATTCTGCTTTACATGAAAGGTTCGCCGAATGCCCCGCAGTGTGGCTTCTCCGCGAAAGCCGCGCAGGCCGTGATGGCATGTGGTGAAAAGTTTGCTTACGTGGACATCCTGCAGAACCCGGAAATCCGCGCCAACCTGCCAAAATACGCCAACTGGCCAACCTTCCCGCAACTGTGGGTCGGTGGTGAGCTGGTCGGCGGTAGCGACATCATGACTGAAATGTCGGCTGATGGTTCGCTGCAGGCCACGATCAAGGCTGCCGTTGAAGCGGCTGCTGCGAACAAGACCGAAGCCTGACCCGGTACCTGTAGGCGCGAAGCTTGCTCGCGAAAGCGGTACAACATTCAGCACATAAGTTGACTGGACTACCGCTTTCGCGAGCAAGCTTCGCTCCTGCAGATGTTTCGTCCTGAAACAGGTGCAAACCTTGTTCAGGACGAGACAAAGGGCATTAAAAAGCCCCGCCTCTATAAAAGAGTGCGGGGCTTTTTATTGTCTCGAGTTTAGCGGGCGCTAACTTACTCTTCGCCCATCTGCGATTGCAGATAGTTCTCAAGACCGATTTTATCGATCAGGCCCAGTTGAGTTTCCAGCCAGTCGATGTGTTCTTCTTCGGACTCAAGGATATCTTCGAGCAATTCACGGCTACCGAAGTCACCCACGGTTTCGCAATGAGCGATGGCAACCTTGAGGTCGGCATGACCAGTTTTCTCAATACGCAGGTCGCATTCGAGCATCTCCTGGGTGTGTTCGCCGATCTGCAGCTTGCCCAGGTCCTGGACGTTCGGCAGGCCTTCGAGGAACAGGATGCGCTTGATCAGCTTGTCCGCGTGTTTCATCTCGTCGATGGATTCGTGGTATTCGTGCTTGCCGAGCTTGTTCAGACCCCAATCTTCGTACATGCGCGCATGCAGAAAATATTGATTGATCGCGACCAGCTCATTGGCAAGGATCTTGTTGAGATGCTGGATGACTGTAATGTCGCCTTTCATGATGGGGTCCTGCCCTGTATTAGCTGTCAATAAGGCGGAGTTTGAGCCGCACAACTAAGAGTGTCAAACCTAAGTTATTGAAACTTAAATGAAAATTAATCGGAATAAGAATGTTTGTGTTCCGCGTCTAGAGCGTAAGCAGTTGATTTTCAGACATAAAAAAACCGGACATCAAGTCCGGTTCTTTGGAATAGGGTAGTTACGCGGCAGTAAATTCTACAGGGAAAGGAATCGCAGCCTGGGCCGATTGCAATTTGGTCAGGGTTTCACGCACCACTTCCTTGGCAAGGCAGGCGCATTTACCGCATTGGCTGGCTACGCCAGTGGCCTGGCGGACTTCTTTGTAGCTGCAGCAACCTTCATAGATTGCATCGCGGATTTGACCGTCGGTGACGCCAGTGCAGAGGCAGACATACATAAGCTAAGAACCGTCGCTGGTGGTGACTCAGTTGCGATGGATCTTAATGTTAACGAGAATGATTGTCAAAGTGCTTTCTGAAAGCTTCGCGTTATAAGCGAGTATGACTGACGAACGGTTTTCATCCGGGCTTCTGCCATCACCTGTCGCGACGACCAATTTGACGCGCGGTTGAAAAACCGTTGAGGACAGCCCAAAAACGCCGTGTATGATGGTCGGTCCTTGCGAAGGGGGGCGTGTCACAGGGCTGTCGCCTGAGGGTGGCAGGCTGACACGAACCCAGTTCTTCACGATATATAGACCAGGAGATATTCAATGAGCGTACTCGTAGGTAAACAAGCCCCGGACTTCACCGTACCTGCCGTCCTCGGCAATGGCGAAATCGTTGACAGCTACACCTTGTCCTCGGCCATCAAAGGCAAATACGGCCTGGTGTTCTTCTACCCACTGGACTTCACCTTCGTTTGCCCGTCCGAGCTGATCGCTCTGGACAACCGCATGGCTGACTTCAAGGCGCGCAACGTTGAAGTGGTCGCGGTGTCGATCGATTCGCACTTCACCCACAACGCATGGCGCAACACCCCGGTGAACAATGGCGGTATCGGCCAGGTTCGTTACACCATGGCTGCCGACATGAAGCACGAAATCGCCAAGGCCTACGACGTTGAGTCCGAAGGCGGCGTGGCTTTCCGTGGCGCGTTCCTGATCGACGACAAAGGCGTTGTCCGTTCGCAGATCATCAACGACCTGCCGCTGGGCCGTAACATGGAAGAGCTGATCCGTCTGGTCGACGCGCTGCAATTCCACGAAGAGCACGGCGAAGTCTGCCCTGCCAACTGGAAAAAAGGCGACAAAGGCATGACTGCTTCGACCGAAGGCGTCGCGGCTTACCTGACCGAGAACGCTGCTGCGCTGTAAGGCACGTTCGAGGCATAAAAAAACCGGCCACTGAGGCCGGTTTTTTTATGGTCGGGAGAAATTCAGCGACCGGGATCAGTCGTTGAAGTCTTCCCAGCCGCCCATTTGTTTCCAGCGATTGACGATGCCGCAGAACAGCTCGGCCGTCTTCTCGGTGTCGTAGCGCGCCGAGTGAGCCTCACGACCGTCGAAGTCGATGTCCGCCGCCTGGCAAGCCTTGGCCAGTACGGTTTGACCGTAAGCCAGGCCAGCGAGGGTCGCGGTATCGAAACTGGAGAATGGGTGAAACGGGTTACGTTTCATGTCCAGGCGTGCGACAGCGGCGTTGAGGAAACCCAGGTCAAAGCTGCTGTTGTGCCCAACCAGAATTGCCCGTTTGCAGCCGTTGGCTTTCAGGGCCTTGCGGATACCACGGAAGATATCGGTCAGGGCCGTTTCTTCGCTCACCGCCATACGCAGCGGGTGATCGAGTTTGATCCCGGTGAATTCCAGCGCCGCGGCTTCAATGTTCGCGCCTTCAAAAGGTTCGACGCGGAAGAAATAGGTGTGATCGGGATACACAAAGCCTTTTTCATCCATGGCGATCGTGGTCGCGGCGATTTCCAGCAGGGCGTCAGTGGCAGAGTTGAAACCACCGGTTTCAACGTCGACAACAACTGGCAGGTACCCACGGAAGCGCTCAGCCATGGGGTGGCGCGAACCACCTCCGCCGCCTTGACCGTCCTGTTCGTCGTCGAAATGGTCTTCACTCACGCGTGTTCCTCCAGCAGGCGCCAGCGCAGTTTTTCACCGGCGCGCAGCGGGATTACGGTCAGCTCGCCAAATGGCAGGCTGGTTGGGGCGGTCCACTCATCGCGGACCAGGGTGATGCGATCGGTGTTCACCGGCAGGCCATAGAAGCGCGGGCCGTTGAGGCTGGCGAAGGCTTCAAGCTTGTCCAGCGCGTTGCGTTGTTCAAAGGCTTCGGCGTACATCTCGATCGCCGCATAAGCGGTGTAGCAACCGGCACAGCCGCAGGCCGCTTCTTTGGCGTGCTGGGCGTGAGGCGCCGAGTCGGTGCCGAGGAAGAACTTGTTGCTGCCGCTGGTGGCGGCGTCGAGCAGGGCTTCCTGGTGGGTGTTGCGCTTGAGGATCGGCAGGCAATAGAAGTGTGGCCGAATCCCGCCCACCAGCATGTGATTGCGGTTGTACAGCAGGTGATGCACGGTGATGGTCGCGCCAACGTTGGCCGAAGCCTCGTTGACGAACTGCACGGCGTCCGCGGTGGTGATGTGTTCAAACACCACTTTGAGCGTCGGGAAACGCTCGACCACACGACGCATATGCTCATCGATGAAGATTTTTTCGCGGTCGAACACATCGACATCGCCGCGGGTGACTTCACCGTGAATCAGCAAGGGCATCCCGACGTCGGCCATGGCCTCAAGTGCAGGGAAGATCTTGTCGATACTGGTGACACCCGAGTCCGAGTTGGTGGTCGCGCCGGCCGGGTACAGCTTGGCGGCGTAAACGAAACCGCTGGCCTTGGCCTCGCGAATTTCGTCGGGCTGGGTGCGGTCTGTCAGGTACAGCACCATCAACGGTTCGAAACGACTGCCGGCCGGACGTGCAGCGAGAATCCGCTGGCGATAGCCGTCGGCTTCAGCGGCGTTACGCACCGGAGGTACCAGGTTGGGCATGATGATGGCGCGACCAAAGGTGCGCGCGACATCCGCAACGGTATTGGTCAACACAGCACCATCGCGAAGATGAATATGCCAGTCGTCGGGACGCAGCAGGGTCAGGCGGTCGGACATGAGGGGATTCCAGGCGGGTCAAACTCTGGGGAATGCTACCGGAAAAGACTCTCTCAGGCACTCGCTATCAAGTTTTGCAGGAAGCTTCCGATATCCAACAGGTATGCCGTAAATATGTGTGTCGGTCTTTTTGTTGTAGAAGCCAGTGGAGCCTCCCGTGCGCCAGCGTTATTTAGCCTTGCTCAGTGTGTTTGCCAGCCTCCCTGCGATGGCGCTCACTTTCCAGACACGTCTGGAGAGCATCGAGTGGACGGTCGAAGGTGACAAGTTCGAATGCCGCCTGACTCAACCGATTACCGATTTCGGTTCGGGTGAATTCGTGCGCCGCGCCGGCGAGCAGGCGACGTTTCGTCTGAAAGCCTACAACGCGATGATCGGTGGCGGTTCAGCAACCCTGCTGGCGGCGGCTGCGCCGTGGCAACCGGGACGTGGCGACATCAATCTGGGATCGGTGAGAATCGGCAGCGGCAACGTGTTGTTCAACAGTTCGCAAGTTCAGGCCGGTCGCCTGATCAGCGGGTTGATGGACGGCCGCAGTCCGGTCATCCGGCATTCCTCTGGTGATGGCCGCGTCTCTGAAGTGCGCCTGTTGCCGGTCAAGTTCAGCAAGGCCTTCAACGAATACCAGGGTTGCGTGGCGAAACTGCTGCCGAAGAATTTCGAGCAGGTCAAACAGTCCGAGATCGGTTTCCCGGGTGAAGGCGTTGATCTTGATTCGCAAGCCAAGGCGCAGTTGCAGGTGATGCTGGAGTTCATGAAAGCGGATCCGACGGTCAATCACATCGAACTCGACGGGCACTCCGACAACAGCGGCAATCGCCTGACCAACCGCGAGCTGTCACGCCGCCGGGCGTTGGCGGTGATGGACTATTTCAAGGCCAATGGCATCCAGGAATCGCAGATCACCCTGCGTTTCCACGGTGAGCGCTACCCTGTGGCGCCGAACACCAGCGCCGCCAACCGCGCGAAGAATCGCCGGGTCGCGGTGCGCCTGGAGCGGGTGGCACCGACCGAGAAAGTCGCGCCTCAAACCACGACGCCGGGAAGCTCTTCGGCGACATCCTGAGTTTGCTGAATTCGTCGCTCGCTCGACAGAATCTGTCGCTTCGTCGTCATAAGCTGTCGCGCCTCTGTAAATTATTCCGTATGACCGGTAGACTTCACGGCTTTCCGTAGAACCCCGTGGAGTGATGGCATGGCGGACGTAAACAAGGTCGTTCTGGCGTATTCCGGCGGCCTGGACACTTCGGTGATCCTCAAGTGGCTGCAGGATACTTATAACTGTGAAGTGGTGACCTTTACCGCTGACCTGGGTCAGGGCGAAGAGGTTGAACCTGCACGCGCCAAGGCTCAGGCCATGGGCGTGAAAGAGATCTACATCGACGATCTGCGCGAAGAATTCGTGCGCGATTTCGTTTTCCCGATGTTCCGCGCCAACACCGTTTACGAAGGCGAGTACCTGCTGGGTACTTCCATCGCTCGCCCGTTGATCGCCAAACGCCTGATCGAAATCGCCAACGAAACCGGCGCTGACGCCATTTCCCACGGCGCCACCGGCAAGGGTAACGACCAGGTTCGTTTCGAACTGGGCGCCTACGCACTGAAGCCTGGCGTGAAAGTGATCGCCCCTTGGCGCGAATGGGACCTGCTCTCCCGTGAAAAGCTGATGGATTATGCTGAAAAGCACAGTATCCCGATCGAGCGTCACGGCAAGAAAAAGTCCCCGTACTCGATGGATGCCAACCTGCTGCACATTTCCTATGAAGGCGGCGTGCTGGAAGACACCTGGACCGAGCACGAAGAAGACATGTGGAAATGGACCGTCTCCCCGGAGAAGGCTCCTGACAAGGCGCAGTACCTGGAACTGACCTACCGCAACGGCGACATCGTGGCACTGGACGGCGTCGAAATGACCCCGGCCACCGTGCTGGCGACCCTGAACCGTATCGGTGGCGAACACGGTATCGGCCGTCTCGACATCGTCGAGAACCGTTACGTGGGCATGAAGTCCCGTGGTTGCTACGAAACTCCTGGCGGCACCATCATGCTGCGCGCTCACCGTGCGATCGAATCGATCAC
Source organism: Pseudomonas sp. FSL W5-0299 (assembly GCF_005930655.1). Taxonomy (NCBI): domain Bacteria; kingdom Pseudomonadati; phylum Pseudomonadota; class Gammaproteobacteria; order Pseudomonadales; family Pseudomonadaceae; genus Pseudomonas; species Pseudomonas sp. FSL W5-0299. The sequence continues at coordinate 32,927 of NZ_RXHX01000035.1, read as the reverse complement.
TCTGGACCGCGAAGTGGCTCACCTCAAAGACGAGCTGATGCCTAAATACGCCAGCCTGATCTACACCGGTTACTGGTGGAGCCCTGAGCGTCTGATGCTGCAGCAGATGATCGATGCGTCCCAGGCACACGTGAACGGCGTTGTGCGCCTGAAGCTGTACAAGGGCAATGTGATCGTCACCGGTCGCAAGTCCGACGAATCGTTGTTCGATGCCAACATCGCGACCTTCGAAGAAGACGGCGGCGCCTATAACCAGGCCGACGCGGCGGGCTTCATCAAGCTCAACGCCTTGCGCATGCGCATTGCTGCGAACAAAGGCCGGAAGCTTTTCTGAGATCTTTGAAGCTGCAACGACGGTAATGGAAATGTGGCCTTGTCAGTGACAAGGCCACATTTCTGAAAGAGGGATTTTTCCTGCCGGGTATCATGTATCAACTTTCTTGTTGTTGTTACAAATAAGCTTTCGTCTGCTTTACTCTCCGACTGCCCGTCGCAATCGGTCTTCTGCTATTGGTGCTCAAGCCATCGTCGTCATGCCATGTGAGCTCAAATTGTAGGCAACCCAGAACGTAGTGCTGTTGCGTTTCTTTGTTTGTTTCGAATGCTTGTGTGCGCCTTCCTTCAGTAACGCCTCTGAATCAGTACAGGTTAGGAACACGATCACGCGCGCAGGGTTTTCCTGTGGTTGCTGGATCTTTTCCATCAAAGTGTTGAAGTCCATTTTGTTGCTCATCCATCGTGCATCGACGATGTGCAGATCCTTTAGCAACACCGATGAGCGTAAGGGGTGCTCAATCAAATGCTCGGGTGTATTGAATTGCGCGTGATCGGCATCGGTCATGGCCTTGATGAAATGCTTGCCTTTCTCAAAATCAGAGGGCGCGTAAAGCGATCGATAGTTGAAGTTGAGTGTGGCGAAGAATAGGAAGAGCAAATAAAAGGGAAAGCTGATAAGGAACCAGATATAGATCTCTCGTTCCTTATTGTCGAGAAATGGAAGAGAGATAGCAGCCGAAGTTTCAGACAGTGTTGCAAATATTGCAATGATTGTCATGGGGTTGGAAATTCTTATTTTGAGTTTGTTCATGTTGTTTGCTCATGGAAGATTGTCTGTTCTCGATCAATTTATGGAGAGGTTTCGGGTGTTGGTAAGTTGTCGGAGTCGGGAAGGCGGTCTGCTGTTTTGGTGGTGTCCTTTTAGTGGGTTTGTTAACGGGAGTCATAGTAGCTGTATTATTTGCGCCTCGGGTATTTTTGTTATTGTTGTTTTGGTAAGTGTGGCGTTTATTGCTGTTTCTGAAGTGTTGCCTGGTGTAAGGGTTGTTGTAAGTTGATTAGTGGTCACGTCTTGATTTTTAACGAGCGAGTGTGAATGTTCGCCTGAAAATATCGGTTGTTTTTTAGCGTAGCTCAATCGTCAGCGTCTGTCGGATCCTTCGGTCAACCTCTGGTTTCTTTGATTTCCTGATGTAAATCGATACAAAAACAATTTTGAAAGCACCGTGCCGCCGGGGCGATAAAATTTAAGACACACAGTATTCGTCTGATTTTTGTAAGACATGTCCTGCTTGTTTGTAGGGAATGTCTTTCGCTGCGGGTGGCCGAGGGGGGCGGCATGCCACGGATGAAACGACTAGGCTATTGTGCGGGCTCTAAAAATTCGAACAGCGAAATTGGACTTGCCCATGAATAAAGTGCTGATCGTGGATGATCACCCCGTCATTCGTCTTGCGGTACGTATGCTGATGGAACGTCATGGCTACGAAGTCATTGCAGAAACAGATAACGGTGTGGATGCGTTACAACTTGCCCGCGAACTTATGCCGGATATTGTCATTCTGGATATTGGGATACCGAAGCTGGACGGGCTGGAAGTCATTGCGCGTCTGACCACAACAGCGATGCCTCTTAAAGTGCTGATCCTGACCTCTCAGGCCCCCGGACATTTTTCCATGCGTTGCATGCAGTCGGGGGCCGCCGGGTATGTCTGCAAACAACAGGATCTCACTGAATTGCTCAGTGCGATAAAGGCCGTGCTTTCGGGCTACAGCTACTTTCCGAATCAAGCGCTGCATACCGTTCGTTCCAGTCTCGGGAATGCCAGTGAAGCCGATATGGTGGATCGCCTGTCCGGGCGCGAAATGATGGTGTTGCAACAGTTGGCTCGAGGAAAGACAAACAAGGAGATTGCCGATGGCATGTTCCTCAGCAATAAAACGGTCAGTACTTACAAGACACGCCTGTTGTTGAAGCTCAATGCTCGCTCATTGGTTGATCTGATCGAACTCGCTCAACGTAATGGACTGGTATGAGCGCACTGGCGATTGACGAGGCGTGATGAAAGGGCGTTCATCGGGGGGCGGGCAGCACCCAGTAAAAAGCCTCCGTTTCGGGAGGCTTTCAGGTGTCAAAGGTCAAAATCGTAATCGGCCAACTGCTTTTGCAGTCGACGCTCCTCCAGCAGATTGTCAATGGTGCGGCGTTTGCTCAGGTTGGTCTTCGCCACTTCAACCACCGGTTCAGCGTCATCGGTCTCAACAGGTGTGAAGTCGTCTTCTACGTCCAATTGCTCTTTGCCAGTGCTCATAAGGTTAACTCCAGGCTAAGACTGCCTTTGGCGCTCCTTATATCGACAAACTCCCGGCGGGTAAAAAAGATTTTTTCAATCGATGGATCAATAAAACTAATACTGCCTCAATCGTCCGAGGTCTTTTGCTTGTATTCGCACAGGTCTTCGATCCGGCAGCTCCCGCAACGAGGCTTGCGGGCCAGGCAAACGTAGCGTCCATGAAGGATCAGCCAGTGGTGTGAATCGAGCAGGTATTGCTTGGGGACAAACTTCATCAGCTTCATCTCCACCTCGACCACGTTTTTGCCCGGTGCAATGCCCGTGCGGTTGCTGACTCGGAAAATGTGGGTATCCACGGCCATAGTCAGTTGCCGGAAAGCGGTATTGAGCACCACGTTGGCGGTCTTGCGGCCTACGCCGGGCAGCGCCTCCAGTTCCTCTCGGGTGTGCGGAACCTCGCCACCATGGCGCTCAACCAGCAAACGACAGGTTTCGATCACGTTTTTCGCTTTGCTGTTGAACAGGCCGATGGTCTTGATGTATTCCGACAGCCCTTCGACGCCCAAGGCATAGATCGCCGCCGGCGTGTTGGCCACCGGATAGAGTCTGGCGGTGGCCTTGTTCACACCAACATCGGTCGACTGGGCGGACAGAATGACCGCAATCAGCAATTCGAACGGCGAGGAATAGGCCAGTTCGGTCTTCGGTTCCGGGTTGTCTTCGTGAAACCTGCGGAAAATTTCCAGACGTTTTGCGGCATTCATGGACAGTGCGTTTCCTCGAAGTCGGTCAGTGTGAGGGAGTCGGTCGGTGCCAGGCCTGCCAGGCGGCGATCAGCAGTCCCAAGAGAATGAATCCGCCAGGGACCAGCGTGGCCAGGTGCAGACCGCCGTTGCCGATCACCTCGCGCAGCAGGCCTAGCCCCACCAATAGCGCGCCAAACAGGCCACACAAACGCAGGCGATCAAGCCGCGGTTCCTGGAAAAAACCATTGTGCTCCAGCACCACACATTGCAAGGCGATCAATCCTGCATAGATCCCCGTGTGCTGATGCCATTGAAGTGACCCGACCTGCGAGGCCAGTTCCGCGCAACTGGTCAACGTGGCGGCCAACAGGATGCTGGCAAGCAAGCGGGTGGACGGGATCAGCCGTGATCGCAAGGCGGCCATGCTGAGGTCATATGCATTGATCACTACGAAGAACATCAGCCACAGGCCGAGAGCGGTCGGCCAGGCCTGCGTAGCGCCGATCAGAGGCGCAAGCATCAGAGAGTTGCGCAGTGTCGATGTCTTATTCATGCGCACTGCTCCCGATTAGCTGTTGCGGGTGTTCGTCGAAGAAACGCAACGCGTCATGAACGGCGCTGATTACCGCCCGTGAAGTAATGGTCGCGCCCGCTATCTGATCGAATTGACCCTGGTCTTTTCTCAAGGCCCAGCCGGTGTCGCCGGGGTCGTTTCGCGACTTGCCGGTAAACACCTGAAGCCAGGTATTGGGCCAGTCGGCGATCTTGCCGCCCAGGGCAGGGGTTTCCGATTGCTTGAGGGTCTTGACCCCCAGCAACTTGCCGTTGGCGCCGATGGCGATCAGCAGCTCGATGGAGCCCTCGTAGCCCAAGGTCTGGCTGCGCAGCAACACCGCGCTCGGTTGGCTGGCCTTGGTCGCCAAATAGCCGCCCAGCAGCGTGCTGTTGGACAGCCGGATGTTTTCGAGGGCGAGTGGCTGGTCCAACGGCTGATTGTCGTAGCTGTCTGGCGGTAGCAGGTCCAGCAGGTTGCGGCTGTCGATCAAGCGCTGTTGCGCACTGATGCGCGGTTCGCTGGCGTGCTGCACGACGTACGTCACGCCAATTCCCAACCCGGCCAGCAGCACCAGCATCACAACGCTCGTCGCTCGGTTCATGGGGCCATCTGCTCCTGCCTGGACGCGACTAACCGCTCCAGCGCCGGGACGCCAAGGTTCATCAACAACACGGCAAACGCTACACCGTCGGGGTATCCGCCCCAAGTACGAATCAGGTAAGTAAGTATTCCCACGCCGGCACCGAACAACAATCGGGCACCGGGGCTCTTCGCGCCGGACACCGGCTCGGTGGCAATAAAAAACGCGCCCAGCATGGTCGCGCCGGTGAGCAAGTGAAACAGCGGCGAGCCATGGGAGTCGGAGCCCGAACCGTTCCAGCACAACAGGCTGATGATGAACAGACTGGCAAGCATGCCGACCGGTGCATGCCAGGTGAACACCCGCCGTTGCAGAAGAAACACGCCGCCAGCGAGAAAGGTCAGGTTGACCCATTCCACACCGCGTCCGCCGAAATGGCCGAACGCCGGATTGCTCGCGAAGAGTTCATCCATGGTCAGGCTTTTGTTGATTCGCAGGCTGTCCAGCGCCGTGGCCTGGGCCCAGGCATCTGGCGCCTGGCCGAAGCCGAAGACCTGTTGCAAGCCACCGAGCAGACTCATGCCGTGGGCCGATGGCCAGAGGGTCATCTGTTGGGGAAAGGTCACCAGCACCAGGGCAAAACCAAGCATCGCCGGGTTGAACGGATTTTTGCCAACCCCGCCATAAAGGTGTTTACCGAGCAGGGCGAATGCCGCCGCACTGACCGTCAGCCACCACGGGCAATAAGGCGGCAAGGCCAAGGCCAGTAACGTCGCGCTGACGAGCGCGCTGCCGTCGCTCAGCGTTGGCTTGATCGATTGCTTGCGCAGGTGCAGCACCGCAGCTTCAACCGCCAATGCGGTAACAGCCGTCAAAATCAGGTTGATCAACACGCCCCAGCCATACAACCAGAACAACGCCAGCATGCCCGGCACCGTGGCCAGCAACACCAGCTTCATGGCCTGCTGAAGGCGTTCGTCCACCGATTCAAGGGGCGACATAGGCATCCACCTGATGCTCGGCGTCCATCACAGCGCGTTCCAGCGCTGCAATCTGTTCAGCTGCGGCTTCGCCGGTTCGCGCCTTGTTGAGTTCGGCGCGGCGCATGGCCAGCTGGATCTTCGCCCGTTTCAGCTCGGCATCCTTCGCTGGCGCGGCGGGTGCCGGTGCGGGGATGGGCGGCGCGCTGCTTTCCAGCTTGGCCAAGGCTTGCTCTGCCATCTCGAATTGCTGTTGCAGCACGATCAATTGCGACTGCTGCTCGAAGGTGGGCGGATGCCCGAACGCCTTGAGCGACTTGTTCAGTTGCGCACGACTCATCGCCAGGTCGATCTTGGCTTTTTTCAACGCCGCATCGGCGTTTGCCGCTTTCTGCGCACGCACCCGCTCAAGCGCAGCCTGAACCGGGTCGAGCGTCGGCACTTCGTTTTGCGGCGTGGCGCGTTGAGCGCGGGCCTGACGTTCGGCGAGTTTCTGCTCTTCCTCGCGGCGCAAACGGGCGTTGCGCTGTTCGAAGCGACGCCGCGCATGATTGCGTTTGGCGGTGCGCGCCCGTTGTTCCTCAAGGCTGAACGCCAGGCCACCAACAATCGGCAGCACCGTGGCCAAAGGCAGTGGCCGCATTTCGATGCAATCCACCGGGCACGGCGCGACACACAGGTCGCAACCGGTGCATTCGTCGATGATCACCGTGTGCATCAATTTGGCGGCACCGACGATGGCATCCACCGGACACGCCTGGATGCATTTGGTGCAACCGATGCATTCGGCTTCGCGGATGTAAGCGATCTGCGCCGGTGCCGAGCCGCGGCTGACGTCCAGTTCCAGCACCGGCACTTGCAGCAACTCGGCCAGCGCCGAGATGGTTTCGCTGCCCCCTGGCGGGCACTTGTTGATCGGCTCGCCGCTGGCGATGCCTTCGGCGTAAGGCTTGCATCCGGGGTGGCCGCACTTGCCGCATTGGGTCTGCGGCAAGAGGGCGTCGATGCGTTGAATCAGACTCATGTTTTGATCAGCCCGCTGAATCCGAGAAAAGCCACTGCGATCAGTCCGGCGCCGATCAGTTCGATCGGCAGGCCGCGAAAGGGCAGGGGAATATCATTTTCGATTGTGCGCTGGCGCAAGTCGCTGAACAGGCTGAGCGCCAGCCAGAACCCCAGTCCTGCACCGAGGCACAGGGCGGTGGCGTGGAAGAATCCTTTGTCGTCCTGAGCGTTGAGCAATGCCAGCCCCAGCACACCCGCGTTGCCCAGCAGCAACGGCCAGAGGCCATCAAACGCAAGCTTTGGAAGTAACCGGGAAAGCGCTTTCAGCAGCGGACCGATCAGCAATACGCTCAATGGCAGGAACACGAAAAGACGCAGCGAAGTCAGTTCCAGCGGCACCAGCAGCCAGTGATAAGCCGGGTAGCCCAGTATGCCGACCATCAGCATCAGACACGTCGTCGCAATGCCCAATGCATGAACCTGATCGCGCTCGCTGCCCAGCAGCGGATCGACGCCCAGCGGCCAGTGCAACACGAGGTTGTTGATCAGGGCGGCGCTGATAAGCGTAAGCAGCATCTCGGTCATGATTGTGCCGGTAGAAAGAGGGCTTTTTAACAGAGCGTTCTAAAAAGCTTAGGCATTATCCGGGAAGGACGGAGGGTGGGGCCTGATATGAAAATCCCACAGTCGCGCCAGGCACGACTGTGGGATCGATTTAGCGCAGAAACTTACTTGATGCGCTGACCCGGCTTGGCGCCGCTGTCGGGGCTGAGCAGGTAGATTTCTTCTCCACCAGGGCCGGCTGCCATCACCATGCCTTCGGAGATGCCGAACTTCATTTTCCGTGGCTTGAGGTTGGCGATCATCATGGTCAGACGGCCATTGAGCTTGGACGGATCCGGGTAAGCGCTCTTGATCCCGGAGAACACGTTGCGTTGCTCGTCACCGATGTCGAGGGTCAGGCGCAGCAGCTTGTCGGCACCTTCCACGTGTTCAGCCTTGACGATCAAGGCAACGCGCAGGTCGATCGCGGCGAAGGCGTCGAAATCGATTTCGGGCGACAGCGGATCCTTGGCCAGTTCGCCATTGCCGGCAGGCGCGGCATTGCCGGTGTCGGTTGCGCTGGCGGTCAGGTCTTCTTTCGAGGCGTCGCTCATGGCTTGGACTTTTACCGGGTCGATACGGGTCATCAACGGCTTGAACTCGTTCAGTTGATGGTTGCTGAGCAAGGTCGCGTGGTCATTCCAGGTCAGCGGCGCGACGTTGAGGAACGCCTCGGCGTCGGCGGCGAGCAGCGGCAGCACCGGTTTGAGGAAGATCACCAGTTGGCGGAACAGGTTCACGCCCAGGGCGCAGATGGCCTGGACTTCGTCCTGCTTGCCTTCCTGTTTGTTCAGCGACCACGGTGCCTTGTCGGCGATCCAGGCGTTGGCACGGTCGGCCAGGCCCATGATCTCGCGCATGGCACGGGCGAAGTCGCGCGCCTCGTAGGCCTCGGCAATGCTTGGCGCTGCGGCCAGGAACGCTTCGGTCAATTCCGGTGCGGCGTTGCCGGACACCAGCACACCGCCGTTGCCCTTGTGGATAAAACCGGCGCAACGGCTGGCGATGTTGACGACTTTGCCGACCAGGTCGGAGTTGACCTTCTGCACGAAATCTTCGAGGTTCAGGTCCAGGTCATCGACGCCACGGCTCAGCTTCGCAGCGTAGTAGTAGCGCAGGTATTCCGGCGACAGGTGGTCCAGGTAAGTCCGGGCTTTGATAAAAGTGCCGCGGGACTTGGACATTTTCTGACCATTGACGGTCAGGTAGCCGTGCACGTTGATGCCGGTCGGCTTGCGGAAACCGGCGCCTTCGAGCATCGCTGGCCAGAACAGGGCGTGGAAGTTGACGATGTCCTTGCCGATGAAGTGGTACAGCTCGGCGGTGGAGTCCTTACCCCAGAACGCGTCGAAATCCAATTCCGGACGGCGGGCGCAGAGGTTCTTGAAGCTGGCCATATAGCCGATCGGCGCGTCCAGCCAGACGTAGAAGTATTTGCCTGGCTCGTCGGGGATCTCGAAGCCGAAGTACGGCGCATCGCGGGAGATGTCCCACTGTTGCAGGCCGGCATCCAGCCATTCGGCGATCTTGTTCGCCACGGCTTCTTGCAGGGTGCCGCTGCGGGTCCAGGCTTGCAGCATTTCCTGGAAATCCGGCAGCTTGAAGAAGAAGTGCTGGGAATCCTTGAGCACCGGAGTGGCACCAGAGATCGCCGACTTCGGATCCTTCAGGTCGGTGGGTGCGTAGGTTGCACCGCATTTTTCGCAGTTGTCGCCGTACTGGTCTTCAGTGCCGCATTTCGGGCAGGTGCCCTTGATGAAGCGGTCGGCCAGGAACATTTTCTTTTCCGGGTCGAAGTACTGAGTGATCGAGCGCTGGGCGATGTGCCCGGCGTCGCGCAGCTTGAGGTAGATCTGGCTCGACAGCTCACGGTTTTCTTCGGCGTGAGTGGAGTGGAAGTTGTCGAAGTCCACCAGGAACTCGGCAAAGTCGGCGCTGTGTTCAGCCTGGACGTTGGCGATCAGTTGTTCCGGGGTGATGCCTTCCTTTTCCGCGCGCAGCATGATGGCCGAACCATGGGCGTCGTCGGCGCAGACATAAATGCATTGGTTGCCGCGGTGCTTCTGGAAGCGCACCCACATATCGGTCTGGATGTATTCCAGCATGTGGCCAAGATGGATCGAACCATTGGCATAGGGCAGGGCGCTGGTGACGAGGATCTTGCGTGGCTCGGACATGGGGCTCGGCTACTTGATGAAACGGAGGTCGGCCACTATAAAGCGCTGGCGCATATTTTTCACCCCGTCAGCCTGTTTCCGGTTGCATCGAATGCCCAAACCTATGCACCGGCAGTATGAGCGTGAAAATGCTTCTGTGGCGAGGGAGCTTGCTCCCGCTGGGTGGCGAAGCCGCCCCAAACCCTCCAACCCGTTTTCGGCGCAAGGAGTGCGTCTGCCTGATTGCGACTGCTTCGCAGCCGAGCGGGAGCAAGCTCCCTCGCCACAAATGTATGTCCGGCGTAGGATACCCCCCTGATTTTCCAGTCTTGCTATCGGAGTTGCCCATGAGCGCCGTCAATCGCGCAGCGGTGGAAGCCGTCCTTCGCCAATACACCGACCCTTATCTGAACCAGGACCCGGTCAGCGCCGGGTGTGTGCGCAGCATCGACATCCAGGGCGATCGCGTCAGCGTGCAACTGGAACTGGGCTACGCCGCCGGTCTGTTCAAGAGTGGCTGGTCGCAAATGTTGCAAATGGCGATCGAAGGCCTCGACGGCGTGACGAGCGCGCGCGTTGACATCACCAGCGTGATCGCCGCGCACAAGGCCCAGGCGCAAATCCCGGGCCTGGCCAACGTCAAGAACGTGGTCGCCGTGGCGTCCGGCAAGGGCGGCGTGGGCAAGTCCACCACCGCCGCCAACCTCGCGCTGGCCCTGGCCCGTGAAGGCGCCAAGGTCGGGATTCTCGACGCGGACATCTACGGTCCGAGCCAGGGCATCATGTTCGGCATCCCCGAAGGCACCCGACCGAAGGTCAAGGATCAGAAATGGTTCGTGCCGATTGAATCCCATGGCGTTGAAGTGATGTCGATGGCGTTCCTGACCGACGACAACACGCCGATGGTCTGGCGTGGGCCGATGGTTTCCGGCGCATTGTTGCAACTGGTCACGCAAACCGCCTGGGGCGATCTGGATTACCTAGTCATCGACATGCCACCAGGCACCGGTGATATCCAGCTGACTCTGGCGCAGAAAGTCCCGGTGGCTGGTGCGGTGATCGTTACCACGCCGCAAGATCTGGCATTGCTGGACGCACGCAAGGGCGTGGAGATGTTCCGCAAGGTCAACATCCCGGTGCTCGGTGTGGTGGAAAACATGGCCGTGCACATCTGCTCCAACTGCGGGCATGCCGAGCATCTGTTTGGTGAGGGCGGAGGGGTGAAGCTGGCCAACCAGTATGGCGTCGAACTGCTGGCGTCGTTGCCGCTGGCAATGGCTATCCGTGAACAGGCCGATGGCGGCAAGCCAACGGTGATCGCCGAACCTGACAGCCCGATTGCCCTGGTGTACCAGGAACTCGCCCGCCACGTCGGCGCGCGAATTGTGTTGCAGGAAGCGGTGTCGCCGGCGATGCCGAACATCACCATCAGCGACGATTGATGGCCTGAAACACAACTAACTGTGGGAGCTAGCCTGCTAGCGATAGCGGATTCACATTCAACAAATAAGTTGGCTGAACCCGCTCAATCGCTAGCAGGCTAGCGCCCACATTGATCTATGAGGCCTTAGATCCGCAGCCCGCCATCCATTTCCAGAATCCGGCCGGTGTAGTAGTCGTTCTCGAAAATGTACGCCGCCGAATGGGCGATCTCTTCCGGTTTGCCCATGCGCTTGAGCGGGATCCCGGCCGTCATCTTCTCCAGCGCTTCAGGCTTCATGCCCAACGTCATCTCGGTTTCGATAAAGCCCGGTGCAATGCCAGCCACGCGAATGCCATAACGCGCCAGTTCCTTGGCCCAGGTCACAGTTGCCGCGGCCACGCCAGCCTTGGCGGCGGAGTAGTTGGTCTGGCCGACGTTGCCGGCGCGGGAGATCGAGGAGATATTGATGATCGCGCCGCTGTTGTTCAGCTCGACCATTTTTGCCGCGACTTCACGGGTGCACAGGAACACGCCGGTCAGGTTGACGTCGATGACCGCCTGCCATTGGGCCAGGCTCATCTTGGTCATTTCGCCATCCTTGACCTTCAGCAGCAGGCCGTCGCGCAGGATGCCGGCGTTGTTGATCAATCCATGAATCGCGCCGAAATCTTCGGCCACCTGGGCGACCATATGCGTCACTTGCTCTTCGTTGGCAACGTTGCACAGGTAAGCCCGAGCTTCTACGCCCTTGGCTTTGCACGCCGCGACGGTGTCGTCGAGCTTTTCCTGGTTCAGGTCCACCAGCGCCAGCTTCGCGCCTTTACCCGCGAAATACTCGGCCATGGAACGGCCTAAACCCTGGCAACCGCCAGTGATAATGATTACTTTGTCAGTGAGTTGCATTCGCATGCCCCAATAGCAGGTTCAGAGTGGTTTCCTTCCTAGAGGGCCTCTCGATCTGCACCTGATGTGGCCTGGTTGCACATGAGAACTGCCCCGATGGCGTACTGGAACTTATCCCCAGGCGCCTGTCCGTTTTTTCGACGGATTCTATATAAGGAGTCATAAATTGAGCGTTGAAGCGGCCAAGAATGCCCGAGAATTGCTTCTCAAGGAATACCGCGGGGTGCTGTCGACGCACTCCAAGTCGATGCCCGGTTTCCCATTTGGCTCCGTGGTTCCGTATTGCCTGGACGAGCAGGGCCGGCCGCTGATCCTTATCAGCCGCATCGCCCAGCACACCCATAACCTGCAGAAAGATCCGAAATGCTCGCTTTTTGTGGGCGAACGTGAGGCCGACGATGTGCAAGCCGTTGGTCGCCTGACTTATCTCGCCGAAGCAGAAAAGCTCGAAGACGAGGCCGCGATCGAAGCGGCGGCCGAGCGTTACTACCGCTATTTCCCGGAGTCGCAGAGCTACCACAAGGCCCACGATTTCGATTTCTGGGTGCTCAAGCCTGTACGTCACCGTTACATCGGCGGTTTCGGTGCGATTCACTGGGTCGACCAACTGACCCTGGCCAATCCGTTCGCCGGCAAAGCCGAACTGAGCATGGTCGAGCACATGAACGCCGATCACGCCAAAGCCATCGCCCACTACGTCGATTTGGCGGGGCTGCCGAAAACCGAGCCGGCGCAACTGGCGGGTATCGACAGCGAAGGCATGCACCTACGCATTGGCCAGGCCCTGTACTGGCTGCCGTTCCAGGCAACTTGTAATACGCCGACACAAGTGCGCGAAGCCTTGGTTTTCCTGGCTCACGCCGAGCATTGGCCGAAAAATGAAGTGGCTGACGCTTGAATTCACGAAACGGCGACGTCATCTAGGGAAGACTGGCAAGGCATTCTTGCGTTGAGGAACCATTTGATGCGCCCTTTTTTATTGCTCTTTGTACTGTTTCCGGTGTTGGAGCTGTTCGTATTCGTCAAGGTCAGCGGGGCCATCGGGTTTTTCCCGGCCCTGCTGCTGATCATTCTCGGCTCGATGCTCGGCGTGTTCGTGCTGCGCATCGCCGGTCTGGCCACTGCGTTGCGTGCGCGTGAAAGCCTGAACCGCGGCGAGTTGCCGGCCCAGACCATGCTTGAAGGCTTGATGCTGGCCCTGGCGGGCGGTCTGTTGATTCTGCCGGGCTTCGTCACGGACGTGCTGGGTCTGATCATGCTGCTGCCGATCTCCCGTCGACTGCTGGCCAATAAAATGCGCCAGCGCGCTGAAGAGGCAGCGATCCGCCAGCGGGCGTTTGCCGATGATCTTCAACCACGTGGCGGTCCTGCTCCGCAGCAGCCGCTGGGCCGCGAGCCGAACGTAATCGAAGGCGAGTTCGAACACCGCGATTCCAAGTAAAGCGTTTCAGCTGCACGGCACCTTCGGGTGCCGTGTTCGTTTTCGGGGCATTGATGCAAAAAAATTTCGATCCCCGCCCTTGTAATAAGCTTATGCGCCCTTATGTAACGGTCACCGCAAGGTTTCTGGCGATCACGCCAGACAGACTTCCGCGGTTCGCTTGACGAACCGCACCCGGCACCGCCGGATTTGTTAAACCCGCCGGGAATACACCGGCCGATGAAAACCACAATTAGGAGAGATCGACAATGAAGCTTCGTCCTCTGCATGACCGCGTCGTCGTCCGTCGCAGCGAAGAAGAAAAGAAAACCGCTGGCGGTATCGTCCTGCCAGGTTCGGCTGCTGAAAAGCCAAACCAGGGCGAAGTCCTCGCTGTAGGCCCGGGCAAAGTCCTGGACAACGGTGAAGTGCGTGCGCTGTCCGTGAAAGTGGGTGACAAGGTTGTGTTCGGCCCTTACTCCGGCAGCAACACTGTGAAAGTTGACGGCGAAGACCTGCTGGTCATCGGCGAGAGCGAAATCCTCGCTGTCGTCGAAGGCTGATTCCCCGCTCATTTTCCCGTTACTACAAAGTATTTAAGGAATATCGATCATGGCTGCTAAAGAAGTTAAATTCGGCGATTCCGCCCGCAAGAAAATGCTCGCCGGTGTCAACGTCCTGGCTGACGCAGTAAAAGCGACCCTGGGCCCTAAAGGCCGTAACGTGATCATCGAGAAGAGCTTCGGCGCTCCGACCATCACCAAGGACGGCGTGTCCGTTGCCAAAGAAATCGAGCTGAAAGATCGCTTCGAAAACATGGGCGCGCAGCTGGTCAAAGACGTTGCCTCCCGTGCCAACGATGACGCAGGCGACGGCACCACCACCGCTACCGTTCTGGCTCAGTCTATCGTCAACGAAGGCCTGAAAGCCGTCGCTGCCGGCATGAACCCGATGGACCTGAAACGCGGCATCGACAAAGCGACCATCGCTATCGTCAAAGAGCTGAAAGCCCTGTCCAAGCCTTGCGCTGACACCAAGGCCATCGCTCAGGTCGGCACCATCTCGGCCAACTCCGACAGCTCCATCGGCGACATCATTGCCGAAGCCATGGAAAAAGTCGGTAAAGAAGGCGTGATCACCGTTGAAGAAGGCTCGGGCCTGGAAAACGAACTGTCGGTTGTTGAAGGCATGCAGTTCGACCGTGGCTACCTGTCCCCGTACTTCGTCAACAAGCCAGAGACCATGACTGCCGAGCTGGACGGTCCGCTGATCCTGCTGGTCGACAAAAAGATCTCCAACATCCGCGAAATGCTGCCAGTCCTGGAAGCCGTTGCCAAAGCCGGCCGTCCACTGCTGATCGTGGCCGAAGACGTTGAAGGCGAAGCCCTGGCGACTCTGGTTGTGAACAACATGCGTGGCATCGTCAAAGTTGCAGCCGTCAAGGCTCCAGGCTTCGGCGACCGTCGCAAGGCCATGCTGCAGGACATCGCTGTTCTGACTGGCGGTACCGTTATCTCCGAAGAGATCGGCCTGAGCCTGGAAAGCACTACCCTGGAACACCTGGGTAATGCCAAGCGCGTGATCCTGTCCAAAGAAAACACCACCGTGATCGACGGCGCCGGCGTTGAAGCTGACATCCAGGCTCGCGTTCTGCAGATCCGTCAGCAAGTGGCTGACACTTCGTCCGACTACGACCGTGAAAAACTGCAAGAGCGTCTGGCCAAGCTGTCCGGCGGCGTTGCAGTGATCAAGGTTGGCGCTGGTTCCGAAGTTGAAATGAAAGAGAAGAAAGCCCGCGTTGAAGACGCCCTGCACGCTACCCGTGCAGCCGTTGAAGAAGGCGTGGTACCTGGCGGCGGCGTGGCACTGGTTCGCGCTCTGCAGGCAATCTCCGAGCTCAAAGGCGACAACGATGACCAGAACGTTGGCATCCAGTTGCTGCGTCGCGCTGTAGAAGCGCCACTGCGCCAGATCGTTGCCAACTCCGGCGACGAGCCAAGCGTTGTGGTCGACAAGGTCAAGCAAGGTTCGGGTAACTACGGTTACAACGCTGCGACCGGCGAATACGGCGACATGATCGAAATGGGTATCCTGGACCCGGCTAAAGTGACTCGTTCGGCTCTGCAAGCGGCTTCGTCGATTGCCAGCCTGATGATCACTACCGAAGCCATGATCGCTGAGATCAAGGAAGACGGCCCAGCGGGTGGCGGCATGCCAGACATGGGCGGTATGGGCGGCATGGGCGGCATGATGTAAGCCAGCCTTACCCCGTACATGAAAACCCCGCCGGTGATGAACCGGCGGGGTTTTTTATTGCCCGGCATAAAGTTGTGTGGTTTTTAAGGGCCTCTTCGCGGGCAAGCCTCGCTCCTACAGGTCCAGCGAAATCCCTGTAGGAGCGAGGCTTGCCCGCGAAGGCGTCAGTTCATACGCTAACCGGTTCTGCTTCGGACGCTTTCTCAGCCTTGGACGCCGGTCGATACAGGATGTAGTAGTAAGACCCCAGACAGATCAGCCAGCAAAAAATCGCCGTCCACACGTTATGCGAAAAGAAGTGCGCCCCCTGCATCATCCGGCTCACGGAAAACACCGTCCCCAGTGCAAATGCAAACACAAACGCTTGGCGCGCGAGTCGCGGACGACGGTCTCGCAGTACAAAGAACAGCGCAAACAGCGTAAACCCGGTGGCCGCATGACCCCCAGGCCAGCAACGCCCAGGCTTGTCGGTTTGCGGACGCGGGCTGAGCAGTTCGCTGTAGGTTTCGTGGCCGCCGAATTGCTCGAGGCTCCACGGGCATTGCACGGCCGTCACCGCTTTCACTGGGGTCACGAACGAGGTCGCCAGCGCCAGCGACATCACCAGGCAACCCAGTTCGCGTTTGAACGGCTTGAGCCTGGCGATGAAAAACGAGCCGATAAAGCCGATGATCGCAAACACCGAAAAGGCGATGACCAATTGCTTGGCTCGGTCATGCAGGATGTCTTCAAGGAAGTAACTGTGGCGTCCGATGAATTCCCCGGCGACCGGGTCGTAGAACAGTTTGGCCAGGTTCATGTCCAGAGACGTCAGCTCAAGCAGCACCAAACTGATCGCTGTGATAGCGGGCACACCCAGACACACCCAAAAGTTGAGCGGTCTGGAAGCGGGGCGGGCAGCGGTCGAAGCCATGGCAGTTCCTTGGTCGGTGAAGGGGTATGTAGTGCGCATCCGCGCGGAGTCTGAGCCCGGCGCTGTCATTGGCGTGTGAATCGATAGTGAAAAACTTGTTAAGCCTTCATCGGTTTTTCTATCGGATTGACAACTGCACGCAGTCCTAGCCCTGAGCCACACTTGGCCTTAAGCTGCGCGGGCCATGACGGCCGTTACTGTGTGCGGAGGAGGTGCCCATGCGAATTCTATTGGTTGAAGACAACCGCGATATCCTGGCCAATCTGGCCGATTACCTGGGGCTCAAAGGCTACACCGTGGATTGCGCGCAGGACGGTTTGTCAGGCCTGCACCTGGCGGCCACCGAGCACTATGACTTGATCGTGCTCGACATCATGTTGCCCGGCATTGACGGCTATACGCTGTGCAAACGCCTGCGCGAAGACGCCCGCCGCGACACGCCGGTGATCATGCTCACCGCGCGCGATCAGCTGGATGACCGGCTGCAGGGCTTCAAGTCCGGTGCCGATGACTACCTGATCAAACCGTTCGCCCTGTCCGAACTGGCGGCGCGTATCGAAGCGGTCATGCGTCGTGCCCAGGGTGGCGGTCGACGCGCCTTGCAGGTGGGTGATCTGAGCTACGACCTCGATACCCTGGAGGTGACCCGCGAAGGTCGCCTGCTCAAGCTCAACCCGGTCGGCCTCAAGTTGCTGGCCGTGCTGATGCAGAAAAGCCCGCATGTTCTGCGCCGCGAAATTCTCGAAGAAGCCCTCTGGGGTGATGACTGCCCGGACAGCGACAGCCTGCGCAGCCACGTCCATCAACTGCGCCAGGTGATCGACAAGCCCTTCGCCAAGCCCTTGCTGCAAACTGTGCACGGTGTGGGTTATCGCTTGGCCGAGAGTCGCGATGGAGTTTAAGCAGAGCCTCGCTCAACGGATCATCATCGCCTTTGCGCTGATGAGTGCATTGGTGGCAGGCGCCTTCGCCATGGGCATTGTGGCGACCGTGCACCTGGTGGAAGAAAAGTTGATTTCAGCCGGGCTGGGTGGCGATCTTCAACGGCTCCTGCTGATGGACAGCGTCTCTGACTGGAGCCATCGCCCCGAGCCGGACCAGCTGTTCTATTTCAGCGGTGGGCCGGGGGACTTCGAGTTGCCCAAGGATTTACGGCATCTGGAGCCCGGTTTCCACGAGGTCTTTCGCGAGCAGCTGTCGTATCACGCGATGGTTGAAGTGGTCGATGGCCGGCATTACGTACTGCTGCAGGATCAAAGCGATTTCGAAGAGCGTGAGCGAGTGCTGTTTGCCGTGGTGCTGGTGGGCTTCGTACTGAGCCTGGCGCTGGCAGTCTTTCTCGGTTGGGTCCTGGCGCGCAAAGTGATGGCGCCGGTGGTGCGACTCGCCCGCCAGGTGCGTCATCGCGATCAATTGCTGGGGCTGGCGCCACCCTTGGCACCCGATTATGCCGCTGACGAAGTGGGCGAGCTCGCGGTTGCCTTCGACGCCACCCTTGGTCGGCTGCGCCAGGCATTGACCCGTGAGCGATTGTTTACCAGTGACGTCAGCCACGAACTGCGCACGCCTTTGATGGTACTTGCCAGTTCCTGTGAGCTGCTGTTGGAAAACCCCGGTATCGACCAGCGCGGTCATGCGCAGGTCGAGCGAATTGCCCGCGCGTGCGCCGAGATGCGCGAGCTGGTGCAAACGTTCCTGATGTTGGCCCGGGCCCAGCGAGAAGACGCGAGCATCTCGCCGCAGCAGACGTTGAGCCAGGTCGCCGACGGGCTGCTCAACCAGTGGCGCGAGCCGATTGAAGCCAAGGGGCTGAGCCTGATCTTCGAACCGGGTAATCCACTGGACACCTGTTACAACGCAACCCTCTTGCACGCCGTCATGGGCAACCTGTTGCGTAACGCGCTGCATTACACCGAGCGCGGGTTCATCCGTTTGACCCTCACGGCCACAGGTTTCACGGTCGAGGACAGCGGTGTGGGCATTCCCGAGGAAAAACGCGAGGCAATGTTCGAACCTTTCGTTCGCGGCAGTGAAAAGCGCGGCGAAGGCCTGGGACTGGGGTTATCGCTGGTGCAGCGGATTTGCGAGAACCAGGGCTGGAGCGTCAGCTTGACCAATATGGAACCTAATGGCTGTCGTTTTCAGGTGCAATTGAGCCAAAGCTAGCGGTTGCTTGAGCAGTCGGGGCTCCGAGCCATGGTGGTCAACTTGAAAAATCTTGTAATGATTCAACATTTCCTTAACAATTTTTTCACAAAGGTATGACCTGACACCGACACTACGCTACCTAAGGTGGGCGTCATCAGAAGTTCAGGAGACCTTAATGATGGACGGCCCGATCAAACTCGATTTTTCCGAGAAGTACGACGATCAACATGCACAAAGGTATTTGCAGAAGCACCAGGATGGTCTTGGTCGTAAGCTATCCCACTGGCGTGACGTGCAGTTGGCGCGAAAGGCGCTGAAGCTGGTCGGTGAGCCAGGGCTGGTCCTCGATTTGCCGTGCGGGGCAGGGCGTTTTTGGCCAATGCTGGCGGAGAAAGCCAATCGAGCGATCATCGGGGCCGACAACTCCGAGTCAATGTTGAAGATTGCAACCCAGGCGCAACCGGCTGACGTGGTGAAACGGGTACAACCCTTGCACACTTCCGCATTCGACATTGCTTTGCCCGACAACGCTGTCGACAGCATTTTCTGCATGCGTTTGCTGCATCACATCGGTGAAGCCGAGCATCGACTGGCCATTCTGCGCGAATTTGAACGAGTCACGCGTGACAGCGTGATCCTTTCGTTGTGGGTGGACGGCAATTTCAAGGCCTGGAAACGCAAGCGCTCAGAGAAACGGCGTGGGCAGGAAGGTTACCAAAACCGGTTTGTGTTACCGGCGGCCACGGTAGAAAAAGAGTTTGAACAAGCGGGGTTCCGTATTCAGGAACGATTGGACTTTTTACCGCTCTATGCCATGTGGCGAGTTTACGTATTACGCAAGAGGTAACAGGATGGCAGTGCAATGTGCAGCAGAGACGGACGTCGCCTCTCAGGACCGCTTCGACTATTTCTGGAATCAGCGCGGTGAATGGGTAGAAGAACCTAACGTCCGTCGCGGTGGAGAAAGTGGCGTGCAGCGGGTCATGGGCAACGATGGTCAGCTGCTCTACGCCAAGCGACAGACCGGGCATATCTATCGCAGCTGGTTGCACCCCTTCGGTCGTCCGACCGTGTTGCGCGAGCGTGATGCGCTCATTGGCCTGCGCGCGCTTGGGGTGGGAGTTCCGGAAATCGTTTTCTGCGGCGCACAGCGCGACCCCGTGCACAAATGGCGCGCATTGCTGGTGACCAAGTCGCTGGACGGCTTCGAGGAAATCGAACACTGGTACGCCGGCGGCGGTCGCGAGCGTCACGGCGAGGCGGTGCATGACCGAGTCTTGAAGGACCTGGCCGAAAACCTGGCCCGCATGCACAAGGGCCGTTGGCAGCACAGTTGCATTTACATCAAGCACGTATTCGTACGGGTGACCGGTGAAGGCGAGTCGGCCAAGGTCGAAATCGCCTTGATCGACCTGGAGAAATGCCGGCAGCGCTTGACCGCCTATCGGGCGGCGGCTCACGACATGAAGCAGCTGCGTCGCCACTCGTCGTTCAGCACGGCGGACTGGCGCAAACTCGTCTACTTTTATGAGACGGCGTTTGGCAGCGCTATCAAAGGTTTATAGCAATGAAACTAGAAATTGCACGAGGTGTGTTTCTGATAGGAGCCTTGGCAGTTGCTTCATTGGCGGTGGCGGCGTGGGAGCAGCCCCGCACGCAAGTTCTCAGTTCAGTGAACGGTGACGCGCACTGTCCGTTGCCACGGGTTGCCAAGGCATCTGTGGCATCTCAACCCGATCATGATTTATTGCTGTTCATGTTCGGACTTTCTCAAGGAATGAGGCCGCAGAGTTGAACAGATTGAAGCCAAAATAAAAGGCCTCGCCAATGCGAGGCCTTTTTTTGTGCCGAATTTCAAGCCGTGCATGGCCCAAGGTGGGATGGAGCCTGCTCGCGATGACGGCGGCATAGTCAACATTGAGATGCCTGACACACCGCCATCGCGAGCAGGCTCGCTCCCAAATGGATTATGAGTGTTCTTTTGCGTCGGGTTTGGCCAGCAGGGTGTAGATGCACGGCAACACGAACAGCGTAAATAACGTCCCGATCGACATTCCGGTTGCGATCACCATGCCGATATCAAACCGGCTGACCGCGCCCGCGCCCGTGGCGATGATCAATGGCACCATGCCGAATACCATCGCCGCCGTGGTCATCAACACCGGGCGCAGCCGGATTGCAGCAGCTTCTTCCACAGCTTCGCGAGGTGTCAGGCCTTTCTCTCTGCGCAGCTGGTTGGCGAACTCGACGATCAGGATCCCGTGCTTGGTGATCAGGCCGATCAAGGTCACCAGGCCCACTTGGGTATAAATGTTCATGCTCGACCAACCCAGGAACAGTGGAATCAACGCGCCACAGATCGACAGCGGCACTGTCACCAGAATCACCAGCGGGTCACGGAAGCTCTCGAACTGGGCCGCGAGGACCAGGAAAATGATCGCCAGCGCCAGGGCGAAGGTCACCCACAGCGCGCTGCCTTCCTGGACATATTGGCGCGAGGCGCCGGCGTAATCCATGGCAAAACCGGCCGGCGCTTCTTCCAGCGTAATCTGGCGCACGACATCGATGGCTTCGCCCATGCTGACCAGCGGCACACCTGACAGGATGGCCGAGTTGAGCTGCTGGAACTGGTTCAACTGCCGTGGACGCGCCCGATCGCTGACGGTGATCAGGGTCGACAGGGCCAGCAGTTGGCCTTGGTTGTTTTTCACGTAGTAGTTGTTCAACCAGTCCGGGTTGTCGCGGAACGGTCGTTCGACCTGAGCGATGACCTTGTAGCTACGACCCTCAATGGTGAAGCGGTTGATTTCCGCCTGTCCCAGCAATGTGGCCAGTGTTCCGCCCAGGTCCTGCATGGACACGCCCATCTGCGCGGCCTTGGCGCGATCGATGTCCACGACGACTTCGGGTTTGTCGAAGGCCAGGTCGACATCGACAAAGGCGAACTTGCCGGACTCCATCGCCCGTTTTTTCACCCGGTCCATCACTTGCAGCAGCGCTTCGTAATCGTTGGCCGTGTTGATGACGAACTGAAACGGCAACCCTTCACCCGTGCCGGGCAACGAGGGCAGGTTGAAGCCGAAGACCTGCAGTCCGGCAATGCCCTCCAGTTTGCGCTGGACCTCGGGCAGGATGGCCATCTGCGTGCGGTCGCGTTCATTCCACGGTTTGAGCAGGAAACCGCCAATCCCCGATTGCACGCCGTTGAATCCATTGATCTGGAACGAAGAGTAGTACTCGGGAAACTCCTTGAAGATCGTGATGAATTCGTCAGTGTAAGTGTTCAGGTAATCGAGGTTGGCCGGTTGCGGGGCGTTGGCCAGCATGAAAATGATGCCCTGATCTTCGTCGGGCGCCAGTTCCGACTTGGTGAACTTGAGCAGCACCGGAATCAGGCACAGCACAATCACCGCAAACACCAGGACCACCGGCCGGGTGTTGAGGGTGCCGTGGAGCATGCTTTGGTATCGGCGCTTGAGGCCTTCAAAAATCAGGTCCAGGCGGTGCGCGAGGCCGCTGGGATTTTCGTCGTGGCGCAGGAGCAAGGCACACATCATCGGCGACAGGGTCAACGCGACCACGCCGGAAATCACCACCGCACCGGCCAGCGTCAGGGCGAACTCCTTGAACAGCGCCCCCGTGAGCCCGGTCAGAAAACCGATGGGCGCATAGACTGCCGCCAGGGTGATGGTCATCGAGACCACCGGCATGGCGATTTCCCGGGCGCCTTCGATGGCCGCATCCAGCGGCTTCTTGCCTTCCTCGATGTGTCGGTGAATGTTCTCCACCACCACAATGGCATCGTCCACCACCAACCCGATCGCCAGCACCATCGCCAGCAGTGTCAGCAGGTTGATCGAGTAGCCCATCATCTGCATGAAGAACATCACGCCGATCATCGACAGCGGAATGGTGACCACCGGGATCACCACCGAACGCAGCGCCCCGAGAAACAGAAACACCACCACGATCACGATCAGCACGGCTTCGAAGAGGGTTTTCACCACTTCATCGATTGAGGCCTGGATGAACAGCGTGGCGTCGTAAGCGATTTCTCCTTTGAGGTTCGGCGGCAACTGGGCTTCCAGCTCCGGCATGATCTTGCGCACTTCCTTGATCACGTCCAGCGGGTTGGCGCCCGGCGTGGCCTTGATGCCGATGTACACCGAGGGAGTGCCACCGAACGAACTGATCGAGTCGTAGTTTTCCGCGCCCATCTCAACCCGCGCCACATCGCTGAGCAGCACCCGGCTGTCACCCTCGACCTTGAGCGGAATCGCAGCGAACGCTTCAGCGGACTTGAGTTCGGTGTTGGCATTGATGCTGGTGACGACGTACTCGCCTTTCACTTCACCGGCCGCAGAGAGGAAGTTGTACTGGCGCACCGCGTTGGTCACATCGCTGGCGGCCAGGCCGAAACCGGCCAGCTTTACCGGGTCCAGCCACAGGCGCATGGCGAATACTTGATTGCCAAGAATCTCGGCTTCGGCCATGCCCGGCAGGGTCGCCAGTTTTGGCTGGATGACCCGCGACAGGTAATCGGTAATCTGCGGGTTGCTCAGCTCCTTGCTGAAGAAACTGATGTACATGAGGGCCGAGGCGTCGGCGGCTTCCTTGCTCAGCACCGGGTCTTCGGCGTCTTGGGGCAGCCGGTTCTTCACCTCGTTTGCCTTGGCCAGCAGCTCGGTGAACAGGCGGTCGCTGTTGGAGCCGATGCGCGCGTAGATCGAGATCACCGAGAAGTTCTGGCGACTGACCGAGGTCATGTAGTCGATGCCCTCGGCGCTGGCCAGGCTTTGCTGCATCGGTTGGGTGATGTAGCCCTGGATGGTTTCGGCGTTGGCCCCGGGGTACGCCGTGGTGACCGTGATCAGGGCGTTTTCCATTTGCGGGTATTGGCGCAGCGGCAGCTTGCTCCAGGCCTGGAAGCCCAGCAGCACAATCAACAGGCTGACCACGGTGGCGAGCACCGGGCGGCGGATGAACGGATCGGTAAAAGCCATGAGGATTCCTTGATCAGTCAGTACGTGGCTGACTGTTCTTATCGGTCAGGGTCTTGTCGTCGCTGATGGCAATGTGTGCGCCGTTGTCCAGTTTGATCTGACCGGCCGTGACCACTTTTTCGCCGTTCTGCAAGCCTTTGGTAATCACCACCAGCCCGTCGCGGCGCTCGCCGGTTTCGATGAAACGCCGTTCGGCGATCAGGATCGGCTGGCCCTTGTCGTCTTTTTCGAGGCTGCCGTCTTCGGCTTTTTTCTGCGCGACGACGTAGAGCGAGTTGCCGTACAGCGTGTACGTGATCGCGCTTTGCGGCACGACGATGCGCGGCTGCGGGTCGGGCAGCATCACCTGCAGGCTGGCGTACATGCCCGGCAGCAGATTGCCGTCGGGGTTGGCCAGGGTCGCGCGGACCTGAACATTGCGGGTGCTGTTTTCGACTTTCGGGTTGATCGCGCTGATGGTGCCGGGGAAGGTCTGTGTCGGGTAGGCCGAGACAATGATCTGCACCGACTGGCCGACGCCGATCTTCGGCACCGACTGCTCGGGCACGAAAAAGTCGACGTAGAGGCTGCTGAGGTCTTGCAGGGTGGCGATCATGGTGCCGCTGGCGAGATAGTCACCGATGTCCACCTGACGAATACCGATGGTCCCGCTGAACGGTGCGAGCAAGCGTTTTTTGGCCAGCGCCGCCTTGAGCTGATTCACCGTGGCCCGGCTCTTTTTCAATATCGCCGAGAGCCGGTCAAACTCGCCTTTGGAAATGGCCTGGCTGCCCACCAATTGGCTGCCGCGACCGTAATCGAGCTGCGCCAGCCCCAGGTCGGCTTGAGCGGTTTCGAGCAGGGCGGTTTCTACCACGCTATCAAGCAGAAGCAGCGGTTGGCCGGCCTTGACCTTCTGGCCTGACTCGAACTGCAAATCGATGACGGTGCCGTCGGTCTCCAGGCTCAGGTCCACGCCTTGCAGCGCCTTGAGGGTGCCGACGCTTGGCAGGCGAGCTTGCCACGGACGTTCCACGGCAGTGGTCGCGGCGACACTGATCGGCGGTTTCGGCGCGGAAAAGCCTTGAATCATCGTGTAGATGGAGAAGGCTTTATAACCGGCCAGGATCAGCACGATCAGCAGAACAACACCCAACATGATCAGCATGCGGCGACGCAGCATATTTCCACTTCCTTGGAGAAAATCAGGTGAGACAGTGGGGCACATTATCTGAGTCGCAGGGTGATTCCAACTGGAAGAAATTACAGGCGAGGCCTTCGAGCGCCTGTCACTCAAGGGGACTAACGAACGATGAATAACCTGTGGCGAGGGAGCTTGCTCCCGCTGGACTGCGCAGCAGTCCCATTTTGGGGCCGCTTCGCAGCCCAGCGGGAGCAAGCTCCCTCGCCACAGGAAACGGGCTCAGATGAGGTGAAGGTGGTTATCCCAAAGCCCCGCCGGAAGCTCCAATGGTTTTGCAACCAGCGTTGTCTGACGGCAATCGTAATACCGGCAGCGGCCCTGACCCGAGGTCACGACAAACCCGTCGGCGACGGCGCCAACCCCGGCGCAATCGGGAAGCGGCGCATCCAGGCGCACTTCACCGCTGTCCAGGTCCCAGATGAAAAAGCGGTTGCCGCGCGGCGCAGTCAACGCGACCAATCGCAAGTCACTGTGGACCGCCACGCTGGCGGTGTAATGCCCCATCGCCTGCAACTGATGTTCAGGCACCGCAAACGCCACGAACGGTTGGCCCGGACGCTTGATCGCCAGCAACTCTGAGGACTCGTGGGACGGCCCCATGAATTGCTGGCCGGCGACGATGGTGCCATCGCTGGCGATCCCCAGGTGACGCACGCTGTTCATCTGCTGGGCGAGGGTTTCCTTGCTCAGCAGGGTGCCGTCGCGTTGCATCAATACCAGGCTCGGCTCCATGGCGTTGAGGTTCATCTCGACCCGGCTTTCAGCCTCGGTGCGAATGCCGCCGTTGGCCACCACCAGCGTCTCGCCGTCTGGCATCCACGACACCTGATGGGGGCCGATGCCATGGGTGGAAATCTCGCCGCTGTGCACCAGCCGTTCACCTTCGAACTTATACACACCCAACAGTCCGCGACCCGGATCGGAGGTGTCGTTTTCGGTGGCGTACAGCCAGTCGCCGCTCTTGTGAATCACCGCGTGCCCGTAGAAGTGCCGGTTGGGCAGCGAGGCCACGGTTTGCAGCAGCGCGCCGTTGCGCAGGTCGATCAGATAGCTTTCGGTGCCCGGACGTCGTGCGACGAACAGCGCAATCGGCAGCGTCGGGTGGTTGATGATGTCGTGGCAACGCTGCCCGACCTGGGTGGCGAACACCCGGGTGCCGTCCAGCCGATAACCGACGGCGTAATGCTTGCCGTCGCCATCGTCCCGCGCCGAAAGCAGCAGTGGGCTCTTGTCCTTTTGTTTGAACAGCGTCCAGCCGCCCAGTGTCACTGCTCCCAGCAGCAAACTACCTAAAGTCAGAGCCTGACGTCGCAGCATGGCACTCGCCCTCATCAGTCACCGTCGTTGGCGTTGAAGCCCAGTTGGATGCCCAGCGCCTTGGCCAGTTCGCCTTCGTGCAGGCGATGGACGACGTTGAGGCTGTCGTAGATATCGTTGAGTTGCTGGCGGCCGGCATCGTCGTTGAGCATCTCGGTCAGCGAACGCTGGTTGCTGGCGAACAGTTTCAGGGACGCGGCGTAAGCGGCGTCGATCTTGTCGGCCAACGGTTTTTGCTCACTCGGCAAAAGGCCGCGCAGGCCTTTGTTGTCGACGCCTTCCCACACGGTTTTGGCGGCGGCGAGACTGGCTTCAAGGCCGGCCAGGGACGACTGGCTGCGCCAGGCATCGGCCTGGAACGGTTGCGGCACGCCCTTGCTCTGGCGGCCCATCGGCGTACCGAGTTTTTTCTTCAAGGTGTCGAGGGCGGTGACCTGGACGCGCAGCAGGTCGGCGATGGCTTCGTGGGAGTCGGCGTAGCGCTGGTTCGGGAACTTGCTCATCTGCGCGAGCATGCCGTCGGTGTTGTTCCAGCTTTGCAGAATCTCTTCGGCCAGCAGTTTTTGACGCTCGCCAATCGCCTTCAACAGTGGGCAGTACTTGGCTTTTTGCGCGTCGTTGGCCACGTCCGGCTTGCTGTCGAACAGGATGTATTCATAGGCCGAGAGGCCTTGAACCACGACGCTGGATTTGGCCAGGGCGGCGGCATCGATCTGCGGCTGCGCGGTGACCAATTGCTCGACCTGACGGCCGACCAGGTTTTTCTTGTCCGGCCAGAACTGCACCTGCCAGGCGCGATTGCCTTCGGCCAGCGGCCCGATCAGCAGCGGTTGCAGCTCGGCCCAGGCTTTCTGCGCGTGCAGGAAGTCGGCACGGGCGGTGTCGAGGTTTTCCTTGCCTTCGCAGTAGGCGAGGGCGCTGACGGCCAATTGGCGGTCGGCTTCAACCCAGCGGGTGTACGTTGGCAGAATCACCGATTTGGCGATGGCGGCCGAGGTGACGGCTTGCGGGTCCTGTGGCGAGCAAGCGCCGAGGGCGAGTGCTGCGAGGCTGGTGAACAACAATTTGGGACGGAACATGTCGGGCTCCCGCTATGGAATACGTATTAAAGGGAATTCAAAAACGCCAGCAACGCAGCGCGCTGCTCGGCATTGAAAGACAAAACCTGTTGCTGGGCCGCTTTCGCTTCGCCGCCATGCCAGAGCACGGCTTCGAGCAGATTGCGCGCGCGGCCGTCATGCAAGAACTGGGTGTGGCCACTGACCGCTTGCGTCAGGCCGATGCCCCACAACGGCGGGGTGCGCCAGTCGCGGCCACTGGCCTGGAATTCGCTGCGGTTGTCGGCCAGGCCGTCGCCCATGTCGTGCAGCAGCAGATCGCTGTAAGGGCGAATCACTTGATTGGCCAGTTCAGGTTCGGCGGCGTTGGCGGCGGTGGTGTATTTCGGTGTGTGACAGGACTGGCATCCGGCCTGGAAAAACAGGTTCTTGCCGGCCAGCACTTCGGGCGCATTGACGTCGCGACGAGCCGGTACAGCCAGGTTGCGGCTGTAAAACAGCACCAGGCGCAGGATGTTATCGCTGACTTCCGGCTCGCCATTCGGGCCGTTGCCGGTCGGCGCCTGTTTGCAGGCTGTTTGCGCCTCGGTGCAGTCGTCGAAGGGGCGCAGGCTGGTGGTCAGGCCCATGTCACCGGAGAACGCGTGAACGTTCTGTTGATTGAGGTTCGGTTGCCCGGCCTTCCAGCCAAAGCGGCCGAGAACGGTCTTCTGCTGCACGTCGTCCCAGACCCGGTTCGGTCGCCCGGCGATGCCGTTTTTGTCCTTGGCCTGAGCCTCGGCGTTGGCCAGGATCGCTTCGTCGGGGATGGCTTCGAGCAAGCCCAGGCCAATCATTGGCGGGGCAACGCGTGCCGAGAAACGGGTGTCGGGGTGCATCGGGCCGTAACCCAGTTGGGTGATGTTCAGGCTGGGCTTGCGCAACTCAATTTCGGTGCCGTCCTTGAAGTGGACCGGAACGGGGGTGTAATCGACCCGCACTTTGCCCTCCGGGGTCACGCCGGGTATGGCCATGTCCTGGAACTGGCCGCCGTAGACCGGCTCCGGGACCACGCCGAGCTGCTCGATGACGTTGGCATAGGCCGGTGCATTCGGGATCGACAGGCGCACCAGCATCGATACCGCGTTCGCCGCATCGGGCGTCGGCGGATGACCGCGACCGTCCTTGATGTGACAGCCCTGACAGGCGTTGGTATTGAACAGCGGGCCGAGGCCGTCCCGGGCGGTGGTGGTCGAAGGGGCGATCACCCAAGGGTTGCGGAAGAAACTGTTGCCGACGCTGAAATCCACGCGCCGTGACGGCGACAGGTTCGCGGAGGGCAGGGAGAACGCATTTTGATCGGTCTTGCGCACGGTCGCCGCGCCACCGGACCGGGCTTCACCGGGTTCGGCCTTGGTAAAACGCGGGGCGTCATCGCAGGCACTCAGGCCCAGGGCCAGAAACAGTGCGGACAAGCGAAGAAGCAGCGAGGGCATCAGACATCCTGCAAGACGAGCAAAACAAGGGCGCAAAGTCTAACAGGGCAAGGGAGTTTGAATAAGAGGAATTATCGTTTGGTTGATGTGGGGCAGGTTTTCACAGGGGACCGAGGCGCCGCCATCGCAATCAGCCTCGCTCCCACGGGTTCAGCGCAGCCCCTGTAGGAGCGAGGCTTGCCCGCGAAGGCGGTATTGAATTCAACATGGAGGGTGACTGACACGGCGCCATCACAAGCAGGCTCGCTCCCACAGGTTCAGCGCAGACCCTGTAGGAGCGAGGCTTGCCCGCGAAGGCGGTATTGAATTCAACATGGAGGGTGACTGACACGGCGCCTTCGCAAGCAGGCTCGCTCCCACGGGTTCAGCGCAGACCCTGTAGGAGCGAGGCTTGCCCGCGAAGGCGGTATTGAATTCAACATGGAGGGTGACTGACACGGCGCCATCACAAGCAGGCTCGCTCCTACAGTGGTCCGTGTCTGGCAGGCATGAAAAAGGCGACCCGAAGGTCGCCTCTTTAGTCACTCAGCCAGCGTTGATCAGAATTCGTGATCAGCGTTGTCCGGGTTCAGGTCGCTGATACCCAGTTTGCCAGCGGCGGCTTCGATCGAACCGGTCTGCTTGACCAGGGCGGCGATGGCGTCGCGCACGATCTGGTTGCCAGTGGTATTACCGGCGGCGATCAGCTGGTCGTAGTGCTCACCCTTGTTGGCGTGATCGACGATGACCTGCATCTTGGCTTCGGTTGCAGCCAGGTCGGCTTTCAGCGCGGTGTCGGCAGCCGGGTCGGCTTTGGCCACCAGGGACGACAGGCTGGCGCCGGTCATTTTGGTGCCGTCTGCGCGGGTGTATTCGCCCAGGTACACGTTGCGGATACCCTTGGCATCGTAGAACTGCGAGTTATGGGTGTTGTCGCTGAAGCAATCGTGTTCGTCTTCAGGGGAGTTGGCTTCCAGGGAAACCTTCATGCGCTCGCCCGCCAGTTCGCCCAGGGACAGGCTGCCCATGCCGAACAGCATTTTGCGCAGGCCCGAATCAACCGGTTCCGCTTCCAGGGTGGCGCGGTAGTTGTCGGCCACGTTCGGCTTCCAGTTACCGACCATTTCTTCCAGGTCGCTGACCAGCAGCTGGGTCACGGACTTCAGGTAAGCGCGGCGACGATCGTTGTGACCGCCAGTGGCGCCTTTGCCTTCCAGGTAGTCGGAGGCTGGACGGTTGCCGGCGCCAGGGCCGGTGCCGTTCAGGTCCTGGCCCCAAAGCAGGAATTCGATGGCGTGGTAGCCGGTGGCGACGTTGGCCTCCGAACCGCCCAGTTCGTTCAGGCTGGCGAGTTTTTCCGGGGTGATGTCTTTGACGTCGATCTTGTCTTCGCCGACCTGCACCTGAGTGTTGGCGATGATGTTGGCTGTGGCGCCCGGGTTACCCAGTGCGTGTTCGTAGGATTTGTCGACGTAGTCGATCAGGCCTTCGTCCAGTGGCCAGGCGTTCACCTGACCTTCCCAGTCGTCGATGATGGTGTTGCCGAAGCGGAACACTTCGCTCTGCAGATAAGGAACGCGGGCAGCCACCCAGGCAGCCTTGGCGGCTTTCAGGGTGTCGGCGTTCGGCTTGGCGAGGAAGGCGTCGACGGCGGTTTGCAGGGTTTTCGCGGTGGATTCGGCATCGCTGTAAACGGCGTAGACGATGTCGGCGTAGTGCGCGACAACGGCTTTGGCGGCGGCTTCGTCGACTTTGCTGGTAGCGGCCGGGGCGGCAGCTGGAGCCGCAGCGGTGCTGGCGGCCGGCGTCGGCGTAGCGGCGTTCTTGTCTTTACCTTCGCCACAACCGGCGAGGGAAATAGCGATGGCCAACAGACTGGCGGTAGCCAGAGGCATACGAATCATGGCGAACATCCTGCTTCGAGAGGGGGGTATGGCGCAGCGGGTGCGCAAAACTGCGACATAATGCAAATCTTTCGCATTATCTGTAAAGGGTTGTAGCTGGAAATATTTCTTATTCGTACAAGCGTTGTGTCGTGGATCAAAAACATCGCAGCCCCGTTTCACTCGACAGCGGCTACAAGCACACGGACCCGTAGCAGCTGTTGAGTGGAACGAGGCTGCGATTGTTTGATCTCTACAAAATGGCTGCGTTACTGCGCTGCGCCTGTTTCAGGTAGGCGCTCAATTCCCGTGCCGGCAGCGGTTTGCTGTAGTGGTAGCCCTGACCTTCGTGGCAGCCTTCGGAGATGATGTAGGCCTCTTGCTCGGCGGTTTCCACGCCTTCGGCAATCACCTGCATGCCCAGGCTCTTGCCCAGCTGGATGATCGCCCGAACGATGGTGGCATCGTCGTCGTCATCGAGCAGGTCCTGCACGAAGCTCTTGTCGATCTTGATCTTGTCCAGCGGCAGGCTTTTCAGGTAGCTCAAGGACGAATAACCCGTGCCGAAATCGTCGATCGCAATCAATGCGCCGGAGCGGCGCAGGCTCAACAGATGCTGGGCGGCGGTGCTGATGTCTTCCATCAGGCCGGTTTCGGTGACTTCCAGCTCCAGGCTGCGAGGGGGAAGGCGGTACATCTGCAGCAGGTTGTTGACCACTCGCGGCAATTCGGCGTGGTGCAGTTGCACGGTCGACAGGTTCACCGCCATGCGCAGATCCGGGAAACCCTGATCGTGCCATTCGCGCAATTGCTTGCAGGCTTGATCCAGTACCCATTCGCCAATGGCGATGATGGTGCCGTTCTGCTCGGCGAGCGGGATGAACAGGTCCGGCGGCACCAGACCGTGTTCGGGATGCTGCCAGCGAATCAGTGCCTCGACACCCACCACCCGGTGATCGCGGTAGCTGATCTGCGGTTGGTAGACGAGGTAGAACTGGTCCCGCCGCAGGGCGTCACGCAGGTCTTTTTCCAGTTCCCGACGGCGACGCATCTCGGTGTCGACGCTGGCGATGTAAAACTGATAACGGTTGCGCGAGCGGGTTTTCGCCAGCGTCATGGTCTGCTCGGCTTTTTGCAGCAGTTTCTCGGTGCTGTCGCCATCCTCGGGAAACAGGGTGATGCCGATGGTCGCGCGCAGGCGGATTTCCTGATGATCGAGGGCAAACGCCGCTTCCAGATCATCGAGAATGCTTTGCGCCAGTTCGGCGGCTTCGTAAGGTTGTTCGATATCGGCCTGGACCAGGGCGAACTGGTCACCACCGAGACGAGCGAGGGCGCCGAGGCGACCGCTGTGAGCGCGCAGACGATCGGCCAGGGCCAGCAGCAATTGGTCGCCGGTCTGATAGCTGAACTGTTCGTTGATGCCTTTGAAGTCGTCCAGGCCCACCACCAGCACCGCAACCCGGCGTTGCAACTTGCCGGCGTCAACCAGGATCTTGTCCAGTTGTTGCTGCAATTGCTGACGGTTCGGCAGACCGGTTAGGAAGTCGTACTGGGCCATGCGCAGCAGGCTGTTTTCCGCTTCGTGGCGCAGGTGGGTGTTGCGTTCGATGGATTCGAGCAACTGGTTGGCGGTGTTGATCCAGATCCCCAGTTCGTTCTTTTCGTGACCCTTGAGCAGTGGAATCTTGTGTTCGCTGGGGCGGTCCGGATTGATTTCGGTCAGGTGTTCGATGATGCGCGACAGAGGTTTGGTCAGCAGCCAGTGGTAGACCAGGTACAACACCAGGCCCATGGCGAGGGCGCGCAATACGCCGGAAATGAAGATGATCACCGAGTTGACGATGAAACCCTGCCCGTAGGTGGCGGTGTCGAGGGTGATGCTCAGATCGCCGTAATACTCGCTGTAGGGGCCGCGGCCGACCAGTTGGGTGGTGAAGGTGCGTTCCTTGCCAAGAATGAGATCGGTCAGCCAGCGGCTGTTTGAATGGTGCAACTCACGAGATTTTTGCGCGAGCATGGCTTCGTTGGGATGGCCGATGGAGGCCTGGCGCACGGCTTCGTCCTGGAACAGGCCTTCGATGACCTGCATGCCCATTTCCCGATCCAGGCTGTAGACGGCCTGGGTGGAGGGGTCGCGGAACATGTCGAGGATGCGTTGTGCATCGTTGGCC
Source organism: Pseudomonas sp. FSL W5-0299 (assembly GCF_005930655.1). NCBI lineage: Bacteria > Pseudomonadati > Pseudomonadota > Gammaproteobacteria > Pseudomonadales > Pseudomonadaceae > Pseudomonas > Pseudomonas sp. FSL W5-0299. The sequence goes on along the minus strand of NZ_RXHX01000035.1, from coordinate 597 downwards.
ACGGCCTGGCGTGTTTTATAGGCATCGAAAACGATCTGCGCGCAGCTCAAGACTACGCCGACGATCAATGCCGACAGGAGCACGACCCGGAGCAACTTCACCGACAAGCTGTTCTTGAGTTCCAGCTTCAAAGGGTTATTCCTTGTTCCGTGCGGGTAGCATCAAGTTGCCATGAGTATTGGCAATCCCGTGATGGCAGTCAAAGGGACATTCAATCTCATGGTTTTTTGCCTGCAGCTTGGCAGAAAATGCTGTTGTTTTGAGTATTTGCCCTATTAGTACTGTGTCGGTAGTTGGGTCCTTCAACTTGAGGGGGATTGGGACTATTTTTCCTTTTGTTGATGTTAGCCTGCTGTGGCGGGGGGGCAAGGGGCTGAATGCTGGTTTCATTGTCGGAGATTGGCTTGGGTTCTGCGGGTGTCCGCATTTCAACTGTGGGAGTGAGCCTGCTCGCAATGACGGCCTGACAGCCGACCAGTCTCCCGCTGGTGTACATATCCATTTGTGCGGTAACGGCCACTTATGGTTTCGCCCTTACGGCGAGTCCCTTTTGTCAAACGCCACAAAAGGAACCAAAAAGTCTCGCCCCAAGCGTCC
>NZ_RXHX01000034.1:0-64450 GCF_005930655.1 Pseudomonas sp. FSL W5-0299 | reverse complement strand
GTGCCATAGCTCGGCACGATCTGATGCAGCTTTTCCTGCCAGGCAGGCGAAGCCACCTTGTCCTTGAACACTTTCTGCAGCACGGTCAGCATGATCGGTGCAGCCGTCGAGGCGCCCGGCGATGCGCCCAGCAGGCCGGCAATGGTGCCGTCTTGCGATGCAACGATCTCGGTGCCCAGCTTCAGCACGCCACCCGCTGCTTCATCACGCTTGATGATTTGCACGCGTTGGCCGGCTTGCCACAGGCGCCAGTCTTCGGCTTTGGCGTTCGGGAAGTATTCTTTCAGGGCGTTGAGGCGGTCTTCGTCAGACAGCATCAGTTGGCCGGCGAGGTACTCGACCAGCGGGTATTCCTTGATGCCGACTTTGGTCATTGGCCACACGTTATGCGTGGTGGTGGTGGTCAGCAGGTCCAGGTACGAGCCTTCCTTCAGGAACTTGGTGCTGAAGGTCGCGAATGGGCCAAACAGAATGACGCGCTTGCCGTCCAGGACACGGGTGTCCAGGTGCGGAACCGACATTGGCGGTGCGCCAACGGAGGCTTTGCCGTAGGCCTTGGCCAGGTGTTGTTCGGCCAGGGTCGGGTTTTCGGTGACGAGGAACGAGCCGCCTACCGGGAAGCCTGCGTATTCCTTGGCTTCAGGAATACCGGACTTCTGCAGCAGGTGCAGTGCACCGCCGCCCGCGCCGATGAACACGAACTTGGCGTCGGTTTCGGACTTGGTGCCGTCTTTCAGGTTTTTGTAGCTGACGCGCCAGGTGCCGTCGTCGTTCTTGGTGATGTCTTGCACTTCGCTAGACAGTTTCAAGTCGAACTTCGGTGTGGTTTGCAGGTGCGCGACGAACTGGCGGGTGATTTCGCCAAAGTTGACGTCGGTGCCGATCGGGCTCCAGGTGGCCGCGATTTTCTGGTTCGGGTCGCGCCCTTCCATCATCAGCGGAACCCACTTCTTGATCACAGCCGGGTCTTCGGAGTACTGCATGCCGGCGAACAGCGGGCTCGCTTGCAGGGCTTCGTAGCGCTTCTTCAGGAACTTGATGTTGTCATCGCCCCACACAAAGCTCATGTGCGGCGTGGAGTTGATGAACGAACGCGGGTTTTTCAGCACGCCTTGCTGAACCTGCCAGGCCCAGAACTGACGGGAGATCTGAAACGCTTCGTTGATTTCAACGGCTTTCGGGATCTGTACGTTGCCCTTGTCGTCTTCCGGGGTGTAGTTCAACTCGGCCAGGGCGGAGTGACCGGTACCGGCGTTGTTCCAGCCGTTGGAGCTCTCCAGGGCGACGCCGTCGAGGCGCTCGATCATTTCCATCGAAGTGCCAGGTTCCAGCTCGTTGAGCCAGACACCCAGGGTCGCGCTCATGATGCCGCCGCCGATCAGCAGTACATCGACTTTCTTTGCCTCTGCCGCGTGAACGGACGTGATCCCCATCGACAAAGCCAGCCCCAGCAGGGCCGTGTTCATTTTCTTAAACATCTGTAGCACCTATGATAAAACGCCATCCGCCCTTCCATTCCCGCTCACGGCCCCTTGGTTCACGACATTCAGGCAGGACGTCGTGGGTGCTCGTACACAAGAATCGAAGGGTGGGCACACAAGGCCGACTGTCTGCATCGACCTCAATTTATATGTCCCTACTGAACTGACTTTTTATCATTATTGGCTTCAGCTACTTGAGCGACATTGATCCTGTCGGCACGTCTCAAGGACGGGCCAACTGAATAGGTCAAACCAAGTTGGCGCGCAGAATATCATGGCAGGACGACCACGCGCTCCCAAAAGGACTTATGAGTCTAGTCCAGACGGGGCTCGTTCGCCGCGTCCCGGCCCAAACGATTCAGCACAAACACCTTGGCGTTGTGGGTCATTTGGTCCAGATGCCGGTCGCGTTGCTTTTCGGCATCGACCATCGCGCGCTTTCCGTGTTTTTGCAGCAAGTAGTTATGTATCTGCCGAACCTCTAGAGAACTGTAGATAAATGTGACATCCAACAGTCCCATCAAGCCTTCGCTGCTGTGGTCGCGGGTGTTCATCAGCACCTGCGTGCCGCGCACGCCCAGCACCTGAAAACCCATCGACTCGAACCACGGCACCTTGGCCACGGTGCAGGTCAGTTCGGCGTGGGGGTAGCGGCTGATCATGTCTTGCAGCATGGCCCGTGCGACACCTCGGCGGCGATGACCCGAGTCAACGGCCATGTAGGCCACGCCGCAGGCTTCGGGATCGTCCTTGACCGGCAGGTACAGCAGAAAGCCGATGACCTTTTCAGGGTCTTCATCGTCGGTGGCGACGATCAACTCGACCGCAATGCCCTTGGACCCGCCGAGGGCTTCCAGGTACAGATGCACTTCGTAACCGACCGCGTACTGATACACGTTGTACAGCGGGTTGCTCGGCGCGATGCCGACCATGCTGATGTCGGTCAGGTTGTCGACGACCATCTGCAGGATCTGGCTGTTGATGTGCTCCGGGCACGGGGCGTCGAAGTGGGTGAGTTCGGGCATTGAAATTCTGACTCCGGGATCGCTTTACTGGGTTTCGGCGGGACTATTGTCACAGATTGATCGCCACGCCGCTTCCGCCAGCAATTCCCGGTAGGCCTTCGGACTGGCGACCACCCTCCCCGACAACCAGGCCCGGCAGTAACTGTCCGCCTGACCGATGATCAGCGACGGCAGCAATTCGGCCGGAAACGCTCGCAATTCATCGCGTCGGCCAGGCTCTGCCAGCCATTGGCCGAGTGTCTGGTTACGGATTTTGTTGCGAGTGGCCAGTTCTTCCTTGAACGGCCCTTTGGTGACGGCAAATCGCGCGTGGTACTGGAAACGTGCCCACTCGGGTTGGCTGTCGACCCAATCGACGTAGCTGTGGACCAGCGCGTGCACGCCCTCTTCGGTCGTCTGTGCCTCGGCGAGGTAGCTGTCGCGAAGCAGTGCCTGATCGTCCAGCGCCGTAAAAAACAACGCGGCCACCAGGCCTTCCTTGTTGCCGAAATGATGGTAAATCGCGCCGACGCTGGTATCGCATTCGGCGCGGATCATTTCGATGGTCGTGGCTTCGAGCCCTTGTTCGTTGAACAGGGCCAAGGCTTTTCTGAAGATGTCGCGCTTGAGTTCGGCTCTTCTGCCGGGGTAGCTGCGCTCGAGTAGATCTGCGGTTTCCATGCGGGATACAGGCCAGAAAATTCATGACAAGGCAGGCGGCTGCCGGTGAGAAAGCTGCGCTAGGTTGACAGATTTAATCGCAACAGAATACTGTTCCGTCACAGAACATTATTCTGTTACGGAACATCATTCTGTAAAACCATCCCTCAGCGAGGCTTCAAAATGAGTCAGTTTCTCAGCATGTTCAACAGCGCCGGCCCGGAAGCGTTCAGCAAAATGGCCTGCCAGGTGGCGCCCTACTTCAGCACCATCAAGCCGCTGATCTCGGCGTTGCGCCCCGGTCATGCCACGGTGCAGGTGCCGTTCAGCAAGGAGATCACCAACCACTTGGGCTCGGTTCATGCGATTGCGATGTGCAACGCCGCCGAACTGGCGGCAGGGACGATGACCGACGTGTCCATTCCCGCCGGTGCGCGCTGGATTCCGAAAGGGATGACGGTCGAGTATCTGGCCAAGGCCAAAAGCGATGTGACGGCGGTGGCCGATGGCGAGGCGGTGGATTGGCGGACGGAGGGCGACAAGATCGTGCCGGTGGATATTCATGATGCCGAAGGCAAGAAGGTGTTCACGGCGCGCATCACCATGAATGTGAAGCTCGCTTAAACGCCCGCCTGCCTGTAGCAGCCAGCGTCCGGCTGCTACAACAATTGCGCAACCCGCCAATCGCGTGAATGCTTTCAAGCAGGGCCGAAAAACCTTTCTATCTCCCTACTCCGAAACAGCTACCTGATTACGCCCACGCGCCTTGGCTCGATACAGCGCTTTATCCGCGTTATTCAGCAAACTTTGAAAATCGTTGTCGCCGATGTCCATCGCTGCCACACCGAGGCTGGCCGATATACGGTGAACCGGTCCGGTCATCAATCCACCGATCGACTGGATAAGTTGCTCGGCGATGTTAAGGGCAACTTCAATGGAAGTATCCGGGAGCAGGATCGCGAACTCTTCACCGCCGAGCCTGCCGAAGACATCCGTGTCGCGGAAGGACCGGTTGATGATCACGCCCATTTGCCGCAACACCTGATCCCCGACCTGATGACCGTAGGTGTCATTGATGTGCTTGAAGTGATCCATGTCCAGCATCACCGCGCACAACGGTAACCGGTTGTGTTGGCAGTCATGGAACAGTTGCTGGGCATGCTCGAAAAAAGCGCGGCGATTTTTCAGGCCGGTGAGTTCATCGGTCTGTGCGGCGTAAGTGGCAATGCGATGGGCGCGTTCCATTTCGCGGGTTAGCAGGAAGGCGGTTTCCAGGGCTTCGGCCAGTTTGCGTGTCGCGCTGGCCACGAATGAGGCGAACACAATCACGGCCAGCGCCATGCCGACCTGAATCGCTGACGATTGAAACAGCAGCCAGAGCGTACACGGCAACAACACAAGGCCAATGGACGCCAGCGTCATGTATCGATACGCCGAATAACACGACACCGCGCTGACCGACATGCCGACGGCAAAAAGCATGACCAGTGCCTGGGCCAACAGGTCGTTTGCCGGCATGACCGCAAATGCACCCGCCCCCCATATCCCGGCGGACAACACCAGCGTGAACCCGTATTTCTTCTCCCAGCGTTGCGGGGTGCGCTCACTGTCCGGGCAGCGAAACCAGGCCACGAACATCAGGAGGCGCAGCAACGACGACGCTGTCAGCAGCCCTATCCAGGTGAAAATGATGGAGTGATCAAAACGCTCCCAGCACAGCCCGCACAGCATGATCGCGGCCAGAAAACTGCCGAAAATCGCAGGGAATGACTGGTGGAAAAGCTGATGCAATCGATCACTGCGCACCTGCGCTGCGATGAAAGCATCCTGGTCGTGCCGAAATCCTGGGCCACCCATTTGATCCGCCTGATCATGATGCTGCGACAAAAAAAGCGATTGTGGCATCCTGCCACCTAGGCAAACAAACAATTACGACTCGTGGGTACCCGCACATTCACGGCAATGCGCCCTTAAAGCCTCTGTGACAATCGTCAGAAAAGTAATAGCACAAAGTGAGCTATCCCTAGGCATCGAGCCAAATGACATTGCGCCGGCAACGTACAACGCGTTCGTCCTGCTACGCTTTTGAAGCCTCCCATGGAATCGGGCGATAGTGACTCATACGGATCCACTTGACTGTTGAGGTTGCGCAATGTGAGAGCCCAACTTATCAGCGCCGTCATTACCCTGACCATGATCGGAGTGACGACGTATGGGTTTATAGAATGGAACACTGGCGAACGCGCGCGCCGGGATGCAGTGTGCAAGGCAGCTCGACAGCACAAGGAAGAGGTGGAAATTCGAGCACGAGCGATGGCTGCCGGGCTGTCTGTCGATGCTTACGCCGAAGCCGAGAAAGCCGAAGTCGGCAAATTGGTCAGCTCCCTGGATACCGCGAAGAATGATGCCGAGGTTGAAGCCGTCATAGACGCACACGCTGCCGAGTTGCAGGCGCAGGACGCCGCCACCGACGCAGAGCTGAAAAACCAGGGGAGCCAGCAATTTCTCGAACAGAAGTTCAAGGAACAGCGGATCACCACGGACATCAAGCAGGAAATTGAACGGGCCGAGAAGGCCGTGGCGGATGCTTGCCGTTAGACCCCACTGACCGCTACCGCTGCGGCGCAACCATCCGAAACCGGATAATGATGTCGTCGGAAACAACCGTGTCGCCCCATTCACCCTCGCCGACCTTGAAGTCGCTACGCTTGAGCGTTAGCTGGCCATCGAAGATCCCGATGGCCTCCTCCTCTTTCAGGAGGACCGGAACGGTCACCTCACGGGTGACGCCTCTGAGCGTCAGTTTGCCGGTGATCGAATAGCGGTGGTCACCCAGCTCGTTCACGGTGGTCGATTCAAACGTCGCCTCGGGATACTTCTGCGTGTCGAACCAGGCGGGCCTTTGCAGTTCGGTGTTGGCGTCTTCGCTACCGGCATCGATGCTGTCGAGCTGGATGGTCAGCGCGGCACGGCCCTCCTCGGGGTTGTCCGTGTCGAAGTCGAGCGTGGCCTTGAACGTGTCAAACGTGCCGTACACCCGCGAGCTGAACTGGTTGTACGTAAAGGAGATCGTGCTGGCGGTTTCATTCACTTGCGTGTATTCGGCCGCTTCGGCACCTGGAGAAAAGCCGAAGGCAAGCGCAGCAGCCAGTACGGAAAACGACGGGAATCGAGTGTTCATGGGGTGCTCCAGTCGTGGCACACGCTGGCCAGACAGGTGGACTAAAGCAAAGAACCACCGTTTATTCCACCAGGCATTGAGACTTGCGACCTCCTGTCGGCAACGTGCACCAGCGCCCGATACGGCCACCTGCACAGGTGTTTAATGACTCAAGCACTCACCGCTTCGGGAGACAGGACATGAAAATCGTCGTCATCGGTGGCACCGGGCTGATCGGCAGCAAGCTCTGCCAGAACCTGCAGGATCTGGGGCATGAAGCCTTGGCGGCGTCGCCAAGCACCGGCGTCAATGTCATCAGCGGCGAGGGGCTGACGCAGGCATTGAAAGGTGCGGACGTGGTGGTCGACGTGTCGAACTCGCCTTCGTTCGAGGACCACGCGGCGTTGCACTTCTTCGAAACCGCCGGACACAACCTGATCGCGGCGGAGAAAATTGACGGCGTCAAACACCATGTTGCGCTGTCGGTGGTCGGCACCGAGCGGATGCTCGACAGCGGTTACTTCCGGGCGAAAATGGCCCAGGAAAAACTCATCAAGAAGTCGGGCATTCCCTACACCATTGTGCGGGCCACGCAGTTCTTCGAATTTATCCATGCCATTGCTCACTCCGGGCGCGAGGAAGGCGACACCATTCACTTGACGTCCGCCGCGCTGCAACCGGTAGCCTCGGCCGATGTGGCGGCGGCACTGACGGACATCGCGTTGAAAGCACCGATCAATCAGACCGTCGAGGTGGCCGGCCCTGAAAACCGCCCCCTCATCGAGTTCGCGAGCGACTATTTGAAGCATACCCGGGACCCGCGCCAGACCGTCGCGGACGACACGGTCCCTTACTTCGGTGCGCCGATCAATGACCAGTCGCTGACACCAGGTGCCAATCCCATTGTCGGCGCGACCCGGTTTCAGGAGTGGCTTGAGACCCACTAGACGACAAAGCCAGGTCAAATATGAGGCGTGGCCGTTGCGCTAGGCCACCGCCTCGATCAACTGCATCGGCGTCATCTTCGTGACCATCATCATCACGATCACAAACATCCCCGCAAAACCCATCACGCCCATCCAGAACCACTTTTGGTAGACCGACCGGAATTGCGCGTCGAGCCCCTCGCCCGTCTCCACCGCGCTCAACGCCATCCCGTGCAGCCGCTTCTGCAGCACCAACACCGGCAGCCACAATGACCCCACGCACAGGAAAATGATCAACGAGGTCAGAATCCATTCAGTGCTCATGGGCAGCCCGGACACTTTCATCAGCAGGTAACCGGAGACGATCTGAATGAAGCCTGCCGGGGTGGTAATCCAGGTGTCGAAGCGCACCACCATTCTGGCGACGTGTGCGATCACTTGCGGGTTGGCTGTGCGACTGGCCGCGATCAGATAGAGATAGGAGCCCATGCCGAACCCGAACAGGAAAATCGCGGCAATGACGTGCAGGTACTTCAGGCACAGATAGAGCATGCTCAGCCCTGCTCGTCAGAAAAGCGCACGGACAGCTGCAGATTGGCGGGGTCGTTGATCGCGGCCATGTACTCGTCGACGCTGATCTCGCCCACGCAGGGACGGGCGCCGGGTGCCGGCACGTAACCCGCGACCCGTTTTGCTACCAGGGCGACAGCCGCGCAGCTCGGGATTTCAGGGCCCTTGTCATTGTGCGCCGTCAATTGCACGGTCATGGACAGCGGTTGCCCGTCAACGCCCTGCCCTTCGACGTCGATGTACATCGCACTCAAGCCATCACCGAATCGCTCAAACCACGTCCCCCAACGATGCAGCCTTGCCGCCCACGCCGCGGAGTCTCGCACCAACCCGATTCTCAAAGCCTCGGCGAGCACGTAGTTGACCACGCCACCGAGTTTCAGGCCCGAACCTGCCTTGAAACTCAAGGTATGGGCGCCGTAACGGGCCGCGAAGATATCCATGTCCGGCACATCGACATTGGACAGGACACGAGTCCCCAATTGCGGCATCTTGCGCAGGGTCAAATCCTGCCAGCCCGACACTTCGTGCACCTGGCCGTTCTTGAGCTGCTTGATTGGTTTGCCCGCATAGGCCAGCACCCCTTCGACGGTCGAGAGGCCGGGCATCTTGGCCGAGGAGGAAATGCCATGCGCGATCGAGTCGATGCGTTTGAAGCGATATCGATAGTGGTCGATGAGCGCCGACGACAGCGTCGGCACCGAACTGCACCCACTGAGAACGGCCACGCCGGCCTGTTTTGCGCTCGCGTCGAGCACATCAATGCCATTGACGAAGGTCCGGCAGTCAGCCAGATCGCAATAGTTCACGCCCGCGTCGATGCAGCTTTGCGCGACGGCATAGGATTGCCCCTGAAACGGGCCGCCGGTGTGCACGACCCACTGGATGCCCATCGCGCTCAGCGTGGAGCCGAACGCACTGCCCATGGCATCACCGCACCAACTTTCACAGACACGGCCGGACTGGGTTTTCAGTTCATTGACCTGGCGCTGCAACTTGTGTGAGTTACGACCGGAGACCACCAGCTCTACGTCTGGCATCGCAACTAAATGCCTGCAAACGATGCTGCCGAAATTTCCGTAGCCACCGACCACCATCACCCTGAGTGTCATTCAACGCTTTCCTTAACCATTGGATCATGTAGCTAACCCGCCCGGGACCGGGCGCGGCAAAGCTTTACTGATATCGAACGGACAGGCAAGCCGCGAAGCACCGCTAGCCATAAGCGAGCATCCATTCACCGTGCCCGCTTACAGTTACGCGCCAAGATGGCGGCAAAAAAAAAGCGACCTTCTCAGTGCAGGCCTATATTGCCTTGCACTAAGAAAGTCGCCACTGCCAGGCTTTAAAACAAGCCCGCCAGACTTACGCGCTGAACGGGCCTAGCACTGGCTCGCAACGGTCCGCGCAGAGAAAACGGCGTAGTCCTGTTGTTTGACTCGCTGAGTCAGCACCAGCATGGTCAGGAAACCCAACGCGATCAGCACCGGATACGCCATCAACAGTTCGGAAAGCGAGTATTTCCAGGCCAACGGGCGACCGACGCCCAGCATGGCCGCGTACATCCACGACACCGCCGACAGCGAGCCGCAAAACAGCGCCAGCATCCGTGCGCTGAATCCGAGATCGAGCAAGGAGCCGGCCTTTTGCAAAGCGGGCAATACCAGGCGATGCAACAACATGCCGTTGTAGGTCAGCAACATGACAATAATAACTTTGGCTTGAAGTTTTGGGTTCATGAAGTAGTTCATACCTTTATCCAGGTAATCAATTCCCATGACAGCGATACCGGTTACCCACAACGCGATTAACGCAACTACCACCGACTTCTGCAGACTTTCCATGTGAGCATGATCATGCCCAGTGGACGTTTTCCGTTTCAATAAATCTTTAACCATTGCAATATCACTGGTCAACACCAGACCAATAGCCACGCAACACGACAATAAATGAACGTAAATAACGCCCAGCCGCAAAAATTCCATACATTCTTTGTTTTCCAACAGGCTCATAATTGTATTTATCGCCACGGTAAGTTCCCCACCTTATTCGATAGTACAGATCGGTTCTTCAACAGGGCATTTCGCTCTTCAAACCCTGTGCGATCTTACTTTTTATAAGATATGCCAAATCGTCGACCTGACACTGCTTAGCCCATTGAATTACCTGGCAATTCAATGACCGGCTTAGTTATTACCTCCTGAATTTCAGATAAAAAAATCCCCATTTGCATTCACTGCACATGAGGTTTTTTTCCACTTCTTTTTTACGACAGCAATAGCACGTCATGGTGACATGCTGAAGTATCAGAGGGCGTAAAGGCTAGAATGTTCATTTTTTGAGCAGACTACCGACAAACGGTTACTTCAGTCAAAGCAACTCATCCCGACGGCAAGTCGGCAACTTCACGGAAAGCCGCATGATAACTGGCCCGCGTAAATTAGATGAGCGCCAGATACTTCCATTGGATCCATTAGTTGTTGCATTACTTACGACAAGTGCCTGAGAGACCCGCGCTCATTTACTGTCCTTACCGCTGAAACAGTCGGACTTTTTAACGCAAGCGGACTTACGACAATGACCCGGCCGTTATCAGTCTCCGATCACCGTCGCGAGCGGTAACCAGACGCACACTTCGAAACCCTCTTGTCGACCGGTTGCAGGAGAGACCAATTTCATACTCGCGTTGACCCCTTGGACAATGGTTTTGGCGATCGCCAGCCCTAATCCAGAACCGCTTATTTCACTGTGACCTCGCACAAAACGCTCGGTCAGGTGCTGCAACACCGATGCCGGCACCGCCGGGCCGCCATTGACTACCCGCAGTTGGGCCTGCTCGGTGAGGCTGACTTCGATCGGTTGATCGGTGGCGCCGTACTTCAGCGCGTTCTCGATCAGGTTGCGCAACAAGATGCCAAAGGCATCCGGGTCGATGTTCGAGTACACGCTGGCCTGCCCTGGCAAATGCAATTCAATGCGCTGGCCGCTGCGCTGGTTCCACTCATCAACGCCATGGGCCAGCAACGGAATCAGGTCCTGAGGCGTTTCGGACAACAGCCCCCCGCCCTCGGCCTTGGCCAATTGCATGAGCTTTTCCGAAAGCCGCGCCAGCTCACGCAAGGCGTTTTCGATCTTCGCCGCCCGCACCCGCAACGGCCCTTCGGGCGCCTCGTGGTGCAAGCGCTGGATCTGCGCCAGGGTCGCGGCCAGTGGCGTGCGCAGTTCATGGGCGCTGTTGGCGGTAAAACTGCGCTCGGCCTCCAGGGCCTTGCGCAAGCGCTCCAGCAGGTGGTTGACCGCCTCGGCCAACGGATCGATTTCTGCGGGCAGGCGGGCCACCTTGATCGGCGACAGATCCCCCACCCCACGCGCCTCGACCGCCCGACGATACGCCAACACACTGCGCAGGCTGATCCGCACGAACAACCAGGTGCCCAACAGGCTGACGGGAATCAGCGCCAACAGTGGCAACAACAAGGCAAACAAAGCCTCCCGCGCGGCTTCACGGCGATGACCCAGCGGCTCGGCGATCTCAATGAACAGCGTCTCGCGTAACGCACTGGCGCCATACAAGCGGTACTTTTCAGAAGTGGAAAATCCCTCGGTCGGCCGCTTACTGAAGATCTTCGGGTTGGCGTCGTGGGACTGCATCAGGATCTTGCCGCTGGCATCGCGCACCAGGTATGTCAGGTATTCGTTGTGCATTTTCAACGTCGCAACGTGCTGCGCTTCACGGGGTTCCTCCCGGTTGCTGATTTCCAGCACGGCCAGCGGCAAGATCCGTTGCGCGGTCTCTTCCAGCGCACTGTCGAACGCCTCGTTCAACTCATGTTGCACCACCAGCCAGGCGCCGACAGTCGCGCCCAGCCACAGTAAGGTCATGCCCAGGGTCAGCCCCAGGCCGAGGCGTTTTTGCAGGCTCGAAGAAGACTTCATGCGGCCGCCAACCGGTAGCCCATGCCGCGCACGGTTTCAATCAGATCGCGCCCCAGTTTTTTACGCAGACGGCTGATGTACACCTCGATGGTATTGCTCTCGATTTCGGCACCGAAGGCATACAGCCGCTCTTCGAGCTGCGACTTGGACAACAACGCGCTGGGGCGCTGCACGAACGCTTCGAACAGCGCCCATTCGCGGGCCGTCAGGTCCACGGTGGTGCCGGCACGCTGCACGGTGCGGGCGCTCATGTCGACCTGCACATCACCAAGTCTGATCTGCGGATTGGGGTTGCCGCTGTAACGTCGGGCCACCGCCGCCACACGGGCCGAGAGTTCAAACAAATCGAACGGTTTGACCAGGTAATCGTCGGCCCCGGCATTGAGGCCGGCGATGCGATCGGAAATCTGATCCTGGGCCGTCAGGATAATCACCGGGGTCACGTCCCCCGCCGAGCGCTGCTGACGCAAGAAATCCAGCCCGCGACCGTCCGGCAGCATCAGGTCCAGCAGGATCAGGTCGTAAGGCGTGGTGCGCACGCTGTTGCGCGCATGGTCCAGGCGCTGCACCCAATCGACGGCGTGACCGTCATCGGCGATCTGTTCGCGCACCGCTTCCCCCAGCCCTGGGGCGTCCTCGACCAATAAAACCCGCATCTGGCACCTCCTGTGGTGGTTGTCGTGCCGCACCTTAATCGCCTTACCTGACGTGAATCTGAAGATTCAGCTGGTTGTCAGGAATGCACCTTAGGGTATGCCACAGACGCCGACCTCGGCAGGAGACAGATCATGAAATCAGGTTTTATTGCCCATGCCGCGCTGTTGAGTCTGCTGCTTAGCGGTTTCGCCATGGCCGACGACGACTGCAGCGACCCGGTGAGCGACTGGCAACCCCGCGAGACTTTGCGACAGCAGGTCGAGCGGCAATACGGCTGGAGCGTACAACGCATCAAGGTCGACGACGGTTGTTACGAACTCAAGGGGTTGGACCGCAAGGGCAACGCCATCGAAGCCAGCTACTCACCGGCCTCGCTGCGCCTGCGCACGCTCGAGATCCATTTCCGCGACGACGGCGATGCCAGGGATTATCTCGGCAGCCCGCTCACCGAATGACGCCTCACCCGTCGATGAGCTTTTCCTGCGATTCAGGTTGCTGTCAGCAAGCAGGTCCAGGCTCTCGACCTAACGATCACAAGGACACCCTCATGAAAAAGATCATCGCAGTCACCTGTCTCGCCGGCGCCATTGCCCTGCCGGGGTTGGCCCAGGCCCGGGAAGTAACCCTGACCACCCAGCTCAAGGACTACAGCGGCAATGATGCCTACCTGGCGATCTACGTGACCGACGCCAACGGCCAATACCAGAAAACCCTGTGGGTGGCCGGCAAGAAGGCCAAGTACTACAAACACCTGGGCGACTGGGCCCGTGGCAGCGGGATGAACCCGAGCGAGTTTGACGGCGTCAGCGGCGCCAGTGTCGGCAGTGGGCGCACGCTCAAAGTCAGCGTCGAACTGGCAGACACCCTGATCGATGCCGGGTATCAGATCCGCATCGACAGTGCCGTCGAGGACAAACGTGACGCCCGCGCCGATGTCAGCGTGCCCCTGACGTCCAAGGGCGCAGGCCAGCCGGCGACCGGCAGCACCTATGTCGAGTCCTTTACTTACGATTTGTAGCACCTGCCCTTTCTGGAGGCTGAACATGCTTCGCCAGTCCCATTCCCTGTCCGGCCTGATCGCCGCCCTGTTGGTCATGCTGTTGGCCATCAGCGGCGCGATCCTGTCGGTCGACCCGGCCCTGGAACGTTTGCACAGCACCCCCACCGCGGCCGGGCAACTCAACGTCGGCCAATTGGCCGGGCGTGTGGCCAATCACTTCCCGGGCGTGGAGCAGATCCAGCGCACAGCGTCCGGGACGGTCATCGTCTACTACAACCAGAACGGTCAGGCCGGGGCTGAAACCGTCGACCCACTGACTGGCGAAGGCCTCGCGCCTTATGCGCCCTCCGCGTTCACGCGTTGGGTGAAAGAGCTGCACCGCTCGATGTTCCTTGGCACACCGGGCCATGGGGTGTCGGGTGTCGGCGCGTTGTTCATGCTGATGCTGTCAGTGTCCGGCGCGCTGTTGCTGGCCCGACGCCTGGGTGGCTGGCGCAACCTGCTGCGGCCACTGCGCGGCACGTTCAACCAACGCTGGCATGCTGAAGTCGGACGAATGGCCTTGCTCGGGCTGCTGCTGTCGGCCTTGAGCGGGCTGTATATGTCCGCCACCACCTTCGGCTTTATCGCCGACGGCAGTCAGAATGAACCCGCCTTCCCCGCCCACGTCAGTGCCGGGCCGGCCTTGCCGGTGGCGAGCCTTCAAGCCTTGCAGGCCACCGACCTGAATGACCTGCGCGAGCTGGTCTACCCCAGTCCCGGCAACCCGAAGGACGTGTTTTCCCTACGCACGGCCCAGGGCGACGGCTACGTGGATCAGGCCAGCGGCGCCTTGTTGTCCTACCAGGCCCACGACTCGATGCATAACCTCTACGAATTGATCTATCAGCTGCACACCGGTGAAGGCCTGTGGTGGCTGGGCCTGCCGCTTGGGCTCTGTGCCCTCTGTGTGCCGTTGATGAGCGTCACCGGCCTCCTGTTGTGGTGGCGCCGGCGCAAGGCGAGCCCGAACATCCGCCACAACAGCCCTGCCCACTCTGCCGACAGCGTGATTCTGGTGGGCAGTGAAAACAACAGCACCTGGGGCTTTGCCAAGACCTTGCATGACGCCTTGCACCTGGCCGGACACCGAGTGCATAGCGCGGCGATGAATCAATACGCCAACGACTACCGCAGCGCCCAACGCGTGATCATCCTCACCGCGACCCACGGTGACGGCGACGCGCCAGCCTCGGCTTCGCAGTTCATGGCGCGGCTGGCCAAAACCGGCCTCAAGCCCGGCCTGCCCTTTGCCGTGCTGGGCTTTGGTGACCGCCAGTTTGCGCAGTTCTGTCAGTTCGCCCATCAGGTGCAGGACGCGATGTTACAAGCCGGTGGCTCGCCGTTACTGGGGCTGGAAACCGTCAACCGCCAATCCTCTCAGGAATTTGCACGTTGGGGCCACGCGCTGGGCGACGTGCTCAAACATGACCTGACACTGGTCCATGCCCCGCAGCGGCCACAGACCCGTCCATTGCTGCTGACAGAGCGCATCGTCTATGGCGAACAGGTGAACGCACCGACCCACGTCTTGCGCTTCAAGGCACCCGGTGCGCTGCCGGACTTCCTGGCCGGTGACCTGGTCGGGATTGTGCCTCCGGGCAGTCCGATCCCCCGTTTCTACTCGCTGGCCAGCGGTTCGCAGGACGGCGTGCTGGAAATCTGCGTGCGCAAACACAACGGTGGCGTGTGCTCGGAATTCCTTCATGGCCTGGACATCGGAGCATCGATCGAAGCGTTTATCCAGCCCAACCCGCAATTTCGCCCGGCGTCGGGCACGCACCCGGTGATCCTGATCGGTGCCGGTACCGGCATCGGTCCATTGGCCGGTTTTATCCGCAACAACACGGCCCACCACCCGATGCACTTGTATTGGGGCGGGCGCAACCCGGCCTCGGACTTCCTCTACGAGCCGCAACTCAAGCAGTACCTGGCCGACCGGCGCCTGACGGCATTGCGCGCCGCCTTTTCTCAGGTTCAGGACCGCTGCTACGTGCAAGACCGGCTGATCGGCGATGCCCAGGCCCTGCGTCGACTGATTGAAAAAGGCGCCCAGGTGCTGGTGTGTGGCAGTCGCGAAATGGCCAAAGGCGTGATGCACGCCCTCGATGAGGTGTTGGCACCTCTCAACCTGACGGTGCTGACCCTCAAGGCACAAGGACGCTACCGTGAAGACGTCTACTGAGTTGCAGCGCTACAGCCTGAACGGCGAAACCATGGGCAGCCGCTACACCGCCCTGTTCTATGCCGGGGCCGGAATCGATACCGACGAAGTGGGTCGTCACTTGGCGTGCGCGGTGGCCCGGGTGGACCAGCAAATGTCCACCTGGAAACCCGACTCGGACCTCAACCGCCTCAATGCCGCCCCCGAGCAGCAATGGATTTCGGTGCCTCAGGAACTGGCAACGGTGCTGTCAGCGGCACTGCGTGTCAGTCAGCAATCCGGCGGCGCCTTCGACATTGCCGTCGGTGATCTGGTGAATGCCTGGGGGTTCGGCCCCGCAGACCCGACCGTTACAGAACAGACACTCGCGACGATGCCGCCGCGCACCCGGCTGTCAGCCAGCGCCGCGTTGGTGGTCGACCCGTTACGCAATCAGGTGCGCAAACGCGCGCCGCTGCACCTTGATTTGAATGGCATCGCCAAGGGGTTTGGCGTCGATGAGTTGGCCCGTTGCCTGGATGGTTTTGGCATCACCCGCTACCTGGTCGGCATCGATGGCGAGATGCGCGCCCGGGGCGTCAAACCCGACGGCCAGTGCTGGACCGTGGCGGTGGAAAAGCCTGACCGGGGCGTGCGTGAAGTCATGGGTGTGATGGAACTTGGCGACGCCGCGATCGCGACCTCCGGGGACTACCGACAGTGGGTCGACGTGGCCGGTCAAGCCTATGCTCATACCATGAACCCGGCCACCGGCGCGCCGCTGTGCAACCCGCTCGCCGCCGTCACCGTGGTGGCTGCTTCGTGCATGCTCGCCGATGCCTGGGCCACGGCGCTGATGGTGCTGGGTGAAACCGAAGGGCCACGTCTGGCACAGGAACGCGGGATGGACGCGCTGTTCGTGCTGCGCGACGGGCAACAATTCAAGGAAATATCCATTGTCGGCGGCCAGTTGCAGGCGCAGATTGAAACCCGCCCGATGTGAACCGCCCAATGACAGTGAGTCGCGCTCAACCATGAAATTCATGCACAGACACACCGAATCCCACCGCAGTGATCGTATCGGCTGGCTGCGCGCCGCCGTCCTGGGGGCCAACGACGGGATTGTCTCCACCGCCAGCCTGCTGATCGGCGTCGCCGCCGCCAACGCCAGCCACGCCACGTTGCTGGTCACGGGCATGGCGGGACTGATGGCCGGCGCCATGTCCATGGCGGCAGGCGAGTACATCTCCGTACACTCCCAGGCGGATACCGAGCGTGCCGATTTGTCCCGCGAACGGGCCGAGCTGGCCAGTGACCCGAAAGCCGAACACATCGAGCTCGCCAACATCTACATGCACCGTGGCGTATCACCCGAACTGGCGCATCAGGTGGCCGATCAATTGATGGCCCATGATGCGTTGGGTTCGCACGCCCGGGACGAACTGGGTATCAGCGCCACCCTTACCGCCAAACCCTTGCAGGCCGCCCTCGCCTCCGCCGCCAGCTTTGTGGTGGGTGCCGCCCTGCCCCTGGCGGTGACGTTTGTCGCGCCGGAGCTCAGCGTGGTGCCCTGGATATCGGGCATGTCATTGGTGTTTCTCGGGACGCTGGGCGCCATTGCCGCCAGGGCCGGCGGCGCCAAGGTCATCACCGGGGCATGGCGGGTGACCTTCTGGGGGGCGCTGGCCATGGCGGTTACGGCACTGGTGGGGCACTTGTTTGGCGCTGTGGTCTAGCACACGTCCCTCCCGCAAAAACAAAGGGCGTCCCTTGATGAAAAGGACGCCCCGACACCATCGCTCGTCAGATTGGCATTCTGACACCACGGGCCTGTTGCCCCATTGTTGATATAGCTCAATGACGCTTCCTCGTTCAGGCGTAGAAAAGACTGACCGGGCATTCACGGTCCGTCCTGTCTCACGCCCTTCACAGAGGACTTCATCATGAACGACTTGAGTCTGCGTAATGCCATTCTGGATGAACTGGAATTCCAGCCTGAAATCAATGCTGCGAACATTGGCGTGGCCGTGGACGATGGTGTGGTGACCCTCACCGGTCACGTTTCCACCTATGCCCAGAAAATCGACGCAGAACGCGCGGTCAAAAGCCTCAAAGGCGTACGCGCGGTCGCCGAAGAAATTCAGATCCGCCCCGAGAAAGGCGCCGGCACGGCAGATGACACCATTGCCAGTCGCGCGTTGAAAATCATTAATTGGAGTTCCGACGTGCCCGAAGGCGACATCAAAGTCGTCGTGCAACATGGGTGGGTCACCCTGGAAGGCCAAGTGGACTGGCAATACCAAAAAGAAACCGCAGAACGGGCCGTGCGCAAATTGTCCGGCGTGCTGGGCATCGACAATCAGCTCGCCCTTCGTCCCCGGGTCGACGCCGGTAATATCCAGCGCAGCATCGAAGCGGCACTCAAGCGCAATGCCGAAGTAGAAGCCGAGGGGATACACGTCAAGGTCCAGGGCGATGTGGTGATACTCGAAGGCCGGGTCCATTTATGGCGCCAGCGTCAGGTTGCAGAACGGGCGGCCTGGTCAGTACCCGGTGTAAAAGAGGTGATCGATCACATACTGCTCGCCTGAGTCACGGCACCGGGGAGTGTGCGATCTCCCCGGGCCGCTGTATTGAGACTCAAAGGTCATTGTGGCTGGGCGCCGAGTGTCGCCATGTAACGAGCGACAGATTCGGTGTCCGCCTCAGACAGTGAATGATTCGACGCCTTCATCGAGTCGTCACGGGGACGCTGCTCCGTCTGCTGCAGCACCTTGATCTGGCGAATCGCATACTCCGCATGTTGACCTGCCACCCGGGGAATCCGGCCATTGCCCTCCCCGCCAGCACCGTGACACGAACCGCACCGAGCGACGCCGGACTCGGGAATGCCGTTGCCAAAGATGGATTCACCCCGGGCATCGGCGCTGTCGGCATCCGCCTTCATTGGACTTTGACGTGAAAAATAATCGGCCAGTTCGGTGATCTGGGTCTCGGTCAAATGGTCAAACCCGCGCATGTATTGAGCCCCGGATGTATCGCTGCGCAGATGCCGCTTGAAGTCGCCCAGTTGCAGCTTCAGGTACTCTTTTTGCTGCCCGGCCAGCTTGGGAAACAGCGGTGAGGCGGACTCCCCCGTCAAGCCATGACACAAGGAGCAGATCTGATCCACCATGGCGACACCGGACATGGCTGACGCGTCTTGCGAGGTCTGCTCGTTGCTACTCGTGCAGCCCATCAACGTCACGATGCACATGGCAAGTAAACAATGTGATTGGCGGGGAGTACGCTTCATGTCACAGGCTTCCATGGTCTCACCCTCGATTCGACGATCAATACACGCCCGTCACACCTTGAGGCTGTCGGAGTGACCCTCTGAATTGAGCTTAGCCAGAGGCCGCCCGTTACAGGTCAATGACAACGAACCGTTCAGCCTGATTCGAACTAAAGGCCATCGCTTCGCCTTATATCCCGTGTGCCGGGAACGCTGTCTCAAACACCATCGCTCAAGGCATTGCCCCCTTTGTTGATCAAACTCAATCATTTGTCTGAATCGAGGTGTTGGAATACCCACCAGACGATAACGCATCTGATGGAAGACGCGCGCCAGGCCTGTGGCAGTGACCTGACTCAAGGGGATAACCGTCATGAACACCCCCTCCCACGACTCGCCGGACAGGGATGGCTCTCCTCGGCACATCGACGTGGCCACCATCGCACCGCTCCTGCGTCAATACGCAGAACCCCTGCCGACGCGGGACTCATCGACCTTTGGTGAAATGTTCGATCGCTACGCCGATGCCCGTGTCGTCATGATCGGTGAGGCCAGCCATGGCACCCGCGACTTCTATGAAACCCGGGCAGCGATCACCCAAAGGCTGATTGAACACCACGGGTTCAACATTGTGGCGGTGGAAGCCGACTGGCCGGACGCCGGCCATGTCGACCATTACGTCCGGGGTCTGGCCCGTTCGGCGTGGAAGCGTCACATTTTCAGCCGTTTTCCGACCTGGATGTGGCGCAATGCCGAGGTGAGGTCATTCGTCCACTGGCTGCATCAATTCAATCGCTCACTCACCCCTGAACGTCGTGTCGAATTCCGGGGCCTCGACATTTACAGCTTGCGCAACTCCATTCATGAAGTGCTGCGCTACCTGGACCAGATCGACCCGCAGTTGGCCCACGAAGCACGGCGGCGTTATGGCTGCCTGACGCCGTGGCAGGATGATCCGGCGCTGTACGGTCACTTCGTCGAACGCGGCGGCCTGATGCCCTGCGAACAGCCGGTGGTCGAGCAACTCAACGCCATGCTGGCCAAACAACTGGCCGGGCTCGTCCGGGATGATGAAGGGTTCTTCAATGCGGCGCAAAACGCCCGGGTGGTGCAGGCAGCGGAGCAATACTACCGCGCGATTTATCGAGGCTCGACGGCCTCGTGGAATCTGCGCGACCGGCATATGTTCGACACCCTGCAGCGGCTGCTTGAGCACCGGGGGCCCCACGCCAAAGCCGTGGTGTGGGCGCACAACTCCCATATCGGCAATGCGGCCGCCACCGAAATGGGCTGGAAGGGCCAGTTCAATATCGGTCATCTATGCCGCAGTGCCTTTGGTCGCGAGGTCGTGCTGATTGGCATGAGCACCGACCGGGGCCAGGTGGCGGCGGCCGATGACTGGGACGGCGACCTGCTCATCAAGGACATCAGGCCCTCGCACCCGGACAGCTGGGAGCATCAGTTTTTCAAAGCCGGCATTCCAGCGTCGTTGACCGACTGGCGAGACCCGCGCCGCAAAGAACTGCGTCGCGTCCTGAGCAAGCCATTGCTGGAGCGGGCCATCGGCGTGATTTATCGTCCTGAAACCGAGCGTCGCAGCCATTACTTCGAGGCGGCGCTGGCCGACCAGTTTGACGCGATGATCTGGATCGAACAGACCCGCCCCGTGACCGCACTGGCGCTGCCGAAAGGCCAGGCGATCGAACCGGAGGACGAGACCTTTCCGTTTGGTTTGTGAGGCGCAACATGGTCGATGAAAGCGGCTCCCGTGCGAGGTGCCCCTTCTTCAAAGGCTCAGGCGCTTGGCCAATTCAACACTGGGCACCCACAGCGCGTTGATGCAGCTGTCCTCGTCCTTTTCCGTCACCGGCTCAAGGGCCAAAGGATCAAGCAGGCGCCAGTTGACCATCGCCATCCGCGCAATGCCGTTTTTGTCGAGGAGCGAATTCGCCAGACATTCACACAATGACCGAGGCAGGGCTCTTGTGAGGGAATCGATGTCGGCATTCTCAAGCTCGATCTCAAAACGCGCTGTGCACCTGTCTGCCAAGTCTTGCGCCGCCTGGGAGGCGAAATGAGACACCGTAAAGTATCCCGCCGTCAGCCCCATCAGGATCGCCACCAGGAAGGTTGCCTCACGTTTCCAGGAACGGGGACCCGGCCAGCGCAAGTGCCCGAGTGCCGTCCCTCTGCCTTGGGTCACGTGAACCCCGCTGCTGACGAGTTTGTTGTCTGTCATGACCGTATCTCTCGCCCATGTTTATCAAAACAATGACGCCGATCAGCAAATGCCGTTTGATCTTGATCAACTTGAGTGCAGTTGTGTCCTGTCTTCTCGTCTTGCACGGTGCCAATGCCTGCACAGCTTGCGCAACTCGCTGAACCAGAAGACCAGGCTCGCCATTGCCAGACAAAGGCCCCACTGGCTGAGCGTCAATGCACTCGTGCCGAACGCCTTGTTGAGTGGCGCCCAGTGCACCACTGCAATCTGCAAGACCATGGCCAGGACGATGGCGCCCCAGAGCCATCGATTGGCGAACAGGCCGATAAACGCACTGGTTGATTCAGAGCGCGCGTTCAACGCGTTAAACAGCTGCGCCAATACAAGGACGGTAAAAGCGCCCGTGCGTGCTTCCTCCAGCGACGCATCCCCCGGTATCAACCCTCCCGGCAGCATCCAGTCGACCGTTAACAAACTCGCCAATGCCATGACCAGCCCCACCTCGAACACCCCCACCCACATGCGTGTGTCGATGATTCGGTCCGAAGGCTTGCGCGGGCTGCGTGTCATGACATCCTCGCTATGCGGATCAAGGCCCATGGCGATGGCCGGTGCCGCATCCGTGACCAGGTTGATCCACAGAATCTGCGTGGCCAGCAGCGGCAGGATGATCCCGCCGTTCTCATCCACCAGGCCGATGACGCCGGCCCCCACAACAGCGAGAAAGACCGTCAGCACCTCGCCCATATTGGAAGACAGCAAGTAACGAAGAAACTTGCGGATATTGTCCAGAATCCCGCGGCCTTCACGCACGGCCAATACGATGGTCGCGAAGTTATCATCGGCCAGGATCATTTTTCCCGCCTGCTTGGTCACCTCCGTTCCGGTGATGCCCATGGCAATGCCGATGTCGGCTGACTTCAGTGCCGGAGCGTCATTCACACCATCGCCGGTCATCGCCACCACATGCCCCTGCGCTTGCAGCGCATCGACAATCCGCAACTTATGCGAGGGCGCCACACGGGCATAGACCGAGGTCGACCGGACCGCCTCGGCCAGGGCCGCATCGTCCAGCTTATCCAGATCGGCCCCGGTCAACGCCCCGGCACCGGCCTGGATGATGCCCAGATCCTCGGCGATGCGCGCTGCCGTTCGCGGATGGTCACCGGTGATCATAATGATGCGGATGCCTGCCCGATGGGCTTCGGCAATGGCCGGCGCGACTTCTTCACGCGGCGGGTCACTGATGCCGACCGTACCGATGAAAACAAGGCCGGCCTCAAGGGGTTCACCGCTCGTGACCTCCTCGCCAGCGGCCAAGGGACGGTACGCCACGGAAAGCGTGCGCAATCCCACGCCCGACAACTCATTCACATCAGCCACGGCTTTTGCACGCAGGTCGTCGGTGAGTGGCACGACATCCATGCCGACCTGGACTTGTGTGCAATGCTGGAGGAGCACATCGGGCGCGCCCTTGCTGATCAGCAGCCGCTCGTCGTTGTGCTCATGATCGATGACCAGGGCCGACATCATTTTTCGATCAGAGGTAAAGGGTATTTCAGCCACACGCTCGAAGCGGTTCACGCTGCGTGCCGGCGCATCGAGCTTGCGCTCCGCCACCAGAAAGGCACCCTCGGTCGGATCGCCTTGAACCACCCAGGTACCGTCTTCCTGCTGCGCCAGCACGGCATTGCCAGCCAGGCTGCCGCCGCGCAATAACAGCACGTTTTCGCTGTGCACCGGCCCCTCACTCAAGGGCAGGTCCTGGTGATGAATCTGCCCTTGCGGGGCGTAGCCGACACCGCTGACCACTCCTTTACCCGACGCAGTCATGGTTTGCTGGATGGTCATTTCGGAACGGGTCAGCGTGCCGGTCTTGTCGGTACAGATGACCGATGCAGACCCCAGGGTCTCCACTGAAGACAGTCGCTTGATGATGGCTTTGCTGCGCGCCATGCGCAGCATGCCGAAGGCGAGCACCAGTGACAGAACGGCAGGCAGCCCCTCTGGCACCGCCGCCACTGCCAGGGACACACCCAGCAGCAAAACCCGCAGCACATCGTCGACCGTCTGAATGTCAGTGAGCATCAGCACGGCCACGACGACCACCGTAGCGATCACCAGAACCGCAATGCCGAGCATCCGCCCTATGGCGCGCACTTCCTTTTGCAGAGGTGTGACCTCTTCGGGCGTGACATCCAGCAGATGAGCGATGGCCCCGACTTCAGTCGCCATACCGACCGCCGTGACCATGCCGACTCCCGTCCCCTGGGCGATGGCTGTGCCCTTGAAAATCATATTGGCGCGCTCTGCCAAAGGCACCTCGGTGCTTGAACACGCGGTATTTTTCGACACCGCTTCACTCTCTCCGGTCAGTGACGCTTCCAGTACGCGCAATTCATTGGCCTGGATGAGGCGAGCATCGGCGCCCACCGAATCGCCCTCGGATAACACCAGCAGGTCACCGATCACCAGTTGCTGACTGGGGATTCGCGTCAGGGCCCCGTCGCGGATGACGGAAGAAGAGGTCTGGGTCAGGTTGGCCAACGCCGCAACAGCTCGCTGTGAGCGGGTTTCCTGGAAAAAACCGAGCAACGCATTAGCCAGCACGATCAGCGTGATCACCAACGCATCGACCGGCCATTCCTGACGGTCCATCAGCAACCAGGTGGCCAGGGTGATGCCCACCGCGACAAGCAACAGGTACACCAGCGGATCCTGAAACTGCCGCAGAAGATAATGCCAGGCGGGCTTGACCGGTTGGGTCCGTAACTCATTGGGTCCGTCACGACTCAGACGGGCCTGGGCTTGCGCGCTCGACAAACCCACGCGCAGATCAGCGTCCAGCTCGCGGACAAGCGTTTCGACGTCTTCGAGGTGGGGAGAAACGATACGGTGTTTACCACTCTCAACTGCGCGATTCATCTGATCCCCTTTTACAACGGAGCGTGAGCCGTTGATCCATTGATAGCGTAACGAACGCGAATGCACCGAAATGATAGGTGACGATAACCGGTTGAGTGCGTTGTGAAGCATGCCCTTAATCAGCCGCTGCTTTAATCGCTTGAGCAACATCAACAAATAGCCCGTCTGCATCGGGTATCTTGGCGTGACTTTGCGCCCAGAGGATTCGCCATGCCTTCTACCCCCACCGAAGTGGACGTCGCAATTATCGGCGGTGGCCAGTCCGCACTCGCCGTGGCTTACTTTCTGCGCCGAACAGGGCGTTCGTTTGTGATTATTGATGCCGAAGCCGGGCCGGGCGGCGCCTGGCGGCACGGCTGGCATTCCCTGCGACTGTTTTCACCCTCGACCTGGAGCTCCATCGCCGGCTGGATGATGCCGCCGGTCACGGACGGCTACCCAAGCCGCGACAACGTCCTCGATTACCTGCGCGAGTATGAGCAACGCTACCAATTCCCTACCGCGCGGCCCTATTGGGTGAACGCTATTGAACGCCGGGATAATCGGCTGCTCGTCAAGACCGATAGCCTTAGCTGGCTGGCCCGCACGGTGGTTAGCGCGACGGGCACTTGGCGCCATCCCTTCCTGCCTCACTACCCCGGCAGTGAAACCTTTACCGGCCAGCAAGTGCATTCGGCCCACTACGTCGACGCCAAGCCGTTTGCCGGCAAAAAAGTCCTGGTGGTGGGCGGCGGCAACTCCGGTGCCCAGATCCTCGCTGAAGTCTCGCAAGTGGCCGACGCCACCTGGGTCACGCCGCAGCCGCCACAGTTTCTCGCCGATGACGTCGATGGCCGAGTGCTGTTCGAACGCGCCACCGAACGCTGGAAAGCCCAACTCGCCGGCACCGTCATTGAACAACCGGTCGGTGGCTTGGGCGATATCGTGATGGTGCCGCCCGTCGTCGAAGCCCGGGAGCGCGGTGTATTGCACGCGGTCCGGCCGTTTCTGCGCTTTACCGACACCGGCGTGGAGTGGGCCGACGGCTCGCAAACGCCGGTCGACGCGGTGATCTGGTGCACAGGTTTCCGCCCTGCCCTCGGCTATCTGGGATCACTGGGCGTGTGCACCGCCGATGGGCGCGTGGCCGTCGAAGGCACGCATTCCATTCGAGAGCCGCGCCTGTGGCTGGTGGGCTATGGCGACTGGACCGGCGCCGCTTCCGCGACACTGATTGGCGTCACGCGCACAGCACGCAGCACCGTGGAAGAAATCGACAGATTTTTAACCGAACATTGAATCCAGGGGTGATCGCCGCGATGGGGCGATTCATCCCCCCCTGGGTCCTTCGTCAATAACTCGCCGACGCCGGCAAAACTGTTTCCCCTGTCTCTGACTTAAATCAAAGACGGGCAGCCCGTTCACGCCGACATTTAGAGCCAGTATTCGCACCAGCGCATTCGCGGTGAGTGCAGAGGACTCTCGTCTCGTCTCGTGGAGGCTGACATGGCTACCCAACTGCAAGGCACTCAACCGATCATCCCACCGACGGTCCCCCATCCGTTGGCGGGCAGCTTGCGAAAGGTCGAGCCCAAACGACTTTCCCTGAGTTTGCTGATCGCGCTGGTGGTCGGTTCGATGATCGGCAGCGGTATTTTCAGTCTGCCGCAGAACATGGCGGCCAGTGCCGGAGCCGGGGCGATTCTGATTGGCTGGCTGATTACCGGCGTCGGCATGCTGTCCCTGGCCCTGGTCTACCAGACCTTGTCCAACCGCCAGCCGGCCTTGGACAACGGCGTGTTTGCCTATGCCCGCGCCCTGGGCGGCGAATTCCTCGGCTTCAATTCCGCCTGGGGCTACTGGATCAGCGCCTGGATCGGCAACGTCAGTTACCTGGTGATTCTGTTCGCGGCGCTGAGCTACTTCTTCCCGCTGTTTGGTGAAGGCAATAACAAAGCGGCCATTGCCGGAGCGTCCGTGGTGCTGTGGTCGTTGCACTGGATGATCCTCAGGGGCATGCGCACCGCGGCGCGGGCCAACGCGTTGACGACGATCGCCAAAATTGTGCCGTTGCTGCTGTTTATCGGTTTGGTGATCGCGGCCTTTCAGAAAGAAACCTTCTCGGTCGACTTCTGGGGCTCGTCGGCACTGGGCAGCACGCTTGATCAAGTCAAAAGCACCATGCTGGTCACCGTGTGGGTGTTCATCGGGATCGAGGGCGCCAACGTGTTTTCCGCCCGAGCCGCAGAACGGGCCAACGTCGGTCGTGCCACGGTCATCGGTTTTGTCATCACCCTGTTGCTGCTGATCGCGGTGTCCCTGTTGTCGCTGGGCATTCTCAGACAGCCAGAACTGGCGGCGCTGAAAAACCCGTCGATGGCGGGCGTGCTTGAGGCGGCGGCCGGGCCATGGGGCGCGGTGTTGATCAGCATCGGCTTGATCATTTCGGTGGGCGGTGCCCTGCTCGCCTGGACGCTGCTGGCAGCCGAATCGGTGTTCACACCGGCCAAGGAAAACGTCATGCCGGGGACACTCGCCGTGGAGAACACCCAAGGCGTGCCGGCCCATGCGCTGTGGATCACCAACGGCTGCATTCAACTGTTCCTGTTGCTGACGCTGTATTCGAGCGCCACTTACCTCGCGCTGATTTCCCTGGCCACGTCGATGATTCTGCTGCCGTACCTGTTCAGCGGTCTGTACGCGCTGAAATTGACCTGGCAGGGCCAGACCTACGCCGGTCACAGGGGCCTGCAACTGCGCGACATGGCCATCGCCCTGGTCGCCACGCTGTATTGCACATGGCTGCTGTATGCCGCCGGGCCTAAATACATGCTGCTCAGCGCGTTGCTTTACGCCCCCGGCTCGTTGATTTACCTGGTCACGATGAAGTCTCGCCAGGGCCAACCGCTCAGCGGCCCTGAAACCGGGCTGTTAATCATCATCTGGACGGCGGCCGCCTTTGCCGGGTGGATGCTGTGGTCCGGGACGCTGGCCTTGTAACGCAAGGGACTGCTGAGTGTTTTCCGGGTGGAGTGCGGCGAGGGATGTTCAGTCCACCCTTCAATCCCAAGAGGAGTATTGAAAATGAGCAATTCCGTGAAAAAAATGCCGATAAAGACTGAGGAAAAAGGGAATCAGCCCTCCGTCACGACAGACCTTTGGAGACCTCTGGAAAAACTCCGGCAGCAGGTCGATCAACTGTTCTCAGACTTTGGTCACGGCCGGGGGCTATCCCCCTTCAGTCGTGGGCTGTTCGATGTCGAGCCTTTATGGTCGCAGGAGTTGACGGTCCCCAGCCTGCCGGCCGTGGACATCACCGAGAAAGACAAAAGCTACGAAATCACCGCCGAACTGCCCGGCATGGATCAGAAAAACATTGAGATCAAACTGTCCAACGGCAGCCTGATCATCAAAGGGGAAAAGAAAGAAGACAAGGAGGAAAAACGCAAAGGCTATCACCTCAGTGAGCGCCATTACGGCTCCTTCGAACGGGTGTTCAGCTTGCCCAAAGGCGTCGATGCCGAGAAGATCGACGCGAGTTTCAGCAAAGGCGTGCTGAGCATCTCTCTGCCGAAAAAGCCTGACGCGATGAAAGCGGACAAAGTCGTGCCGATCAAGGGCGAGTAAGTCCCGAGCAGCCCTCGCCCCCTGGCCGGAAAACCGGCCAGGGGGCTTTTTTATCAGGACGATGAACTTGAAGACGGATCGATGGGCGTGAGCTCGACGCTGTCACGGTATTCCGGCACCGAAACCGACCAGCCCAGCTCCAGGCTGATGCGCCGGCGCAAGACATCCGAGGCATTGGGCTCGCCGTGCACCACATAGGTGTGTTTCGGCGGCCGCTTGAACCCGCGCAACCACTCGATGATCTCGTCGGCGTCAGCGTGCGCCGACAGGGTTTCCATCGGCACCACCTCGGCCCGGATTGGCACCTCCTTGCCGTGGATACGCACCGAAGGCGCACCGGCGATGATCTGCGCACCGCGGGTGCCGCCGGCCTGAAAGCCCGGGATCAGCAGGGTATTGAGCGGATTGGGCGCCAGTGCCTTGAGGTGGTGCAGCACCCGTCCTCCGGTCGCCATGCCGCTGGCTGCGATGATCACTGCCGGGGTGCGTTGCTGATCCAACTCGATCGAGTCACGGGTCGCCCGCACAAAATGCGTGCCCTGGCACATGCCTTCGCAGTCCTCCAGCGACAACCGGTGCTCACTGCGAAAACGCTGATACAAGCGCGTGACATCCGTCGCCATGGGGCTGTTGAGGTAGATCGGCAGGTCCGGGATCGCGTGCTGCTGTTTGAGTCGGTACAAGTGATACATCAACAATTGCGCTCGCCCGACCGCAAACGAGGGCACCAGGGTGATGCCATGGCGCAACGCGGTGCGGGTGATGACCTCGGCCAGTTGCTTCTCCGGCGACTCTTCAGGGTGCCGACGGTCACCGTAGGTCGACTCTATGAGCAGGTAATCGGTCTGTTCGATGGTTTCCGGGGCGAACATCAACGGATCGTTCGGCCGCCCCAGGTCCCCGGAACACACCAGCGTGATGCCATCGGCGACGATTTCAACGGTCGCGGCGCCCAGGATATGCCCGGCCCCGCGCAACAGAATACTGAGCCCCGGAACAATCGTGACCCGGTGATGCAACTCAACCGGATGCAACAGCTTCAGTGCGCGTTCGGCGTCCTGCTCGGTATAAAGCGGCAACGCCGGGGCGTGTTTTGAAAAGCCGTGTCGATTGGCGAATTCGGCCTCTTCTTCCTGCAAGCGACCACTGTCTCGCAGCAGGATTTTGACCAGTTCACAGGTGGCGGGCGTGGCATACACCGGGCCGCGATAACCATTGCGCGCCAGCACCGGCAAGTAGCCGCTGTGATCCAGATGGGCATGGGTCAGCACGATGGCCTGGAGGTCGCGAACCGGCAGCTGGAAAGGGTCCCAGTTGTGCAAGCGCAGTTGCTTGTAGCCCTGGAACAAACCGCAATCGATCAGCACATGTTGATCGCGATGCTCCAGCAAGTACTTGCTGCCCGTGACGGTGCCCGCAGCACCAAGAAATGTCATTCGCATGGCCGTCTCCTTGAACATTCATGGAAGCGCTATTGATCGCTCCTTTCGGCTCAAGGGCTGTTGATTTTTATCAACTGTGGCGCAACGGGTAGCCGTTCAGTCGAGCCAGGGGCGTGGCTTGACGAACATCAAACTGCACGGTGCGCGGTTCAATACGCTCTCGGCGGTACTGCCGATGAACCGGTCAACCCCATGGCTATAGGCCGTCCCCAGCACCACCATGTCGAATGCGTGCCGTTTGGCGAACAGCCCGATGACTTTGTGCGGAATGCCGGTCAGCAGGTGTCGGTGTTGTCTGTCGATGCCATAGCGTTCGGCAAGCGCCTCGAAGGCCTCCTCCTGGGCATCGTTGACCGCATCTCTGAGGCTGTCATTCAGACTCAGCGTCGGCACACTCATCGTTGCGTCGCCCACCACCGACCAGCTGCTGACGTTGAGCAGTTGCAAGGTTGAGCCACAGGAGGCCGCCAGCGTCGAGGCCAGGTCGAGAATCCGGTCGTTGAGACCCTGCGTCAGTTCCTCCAGATGGGACAGATCGATGACCGCAAGAATGTTCAACGGCTTGGGATTCCTGGCCTCGGTGACCAAATGCAAATGGGACGGGCAGTCGCGCAGCAACAGCCAGTCCAGTGGCCGATGGAACGCGCGGTCGAGTGCCGGTACATGGTGGGTGTCCTTGATCACCAGGTCCGGATGGAAATCGTTGACGTACTCAAGCACGTTCGACCGGCTGGATTTGGCCCAGACCACTTCAGTGGTCACTTGCAACCCGATGCACCGCTGGAACCGGGCCTGCTGCTCCAGCCAGTGACGGTGCACTTGCAAATAGCCTTCCCGCGCCTGAGCCATCGCATCGTGGTCAAACAGTCCGGCAACGGCCAGCACCTGCACATAGTCGAAGGCAACGATGTGCAGCAAGGCACCGGTGGCACAGGCCAGTGCATGTGCGCGGTCGAATGCCGGGGTGCGGACCATCTCGGAAGGGGCAATCAATAAGATACGTTTGATATTCAGCATCACCTACCTCGTCCTGGGATCGACCTATTGCCTTACCGCAAACCCGATTCCTGTCGGCGTTTGTGCAGCTCTACAGACTGATGGCGGCTGGAAAGCTGTTGTTTGAGTATCAGGCGTTATCCCGTGGTGGCTCTGATCTTTGTCAACTAATGGAAGGCTTTCGGCGGGCGTCCCCATCGACTTCGGGCGCACAGAAGCATTGTTGATTTAACTCAATGATTTTTTGTCGCTCAGGCGTAGAAAACACTGACCAGACTCACGGTTGCGCCATCCCCGCCGCGGCCCCTTCTCTGAGCCACGTCCATGAAAAAAACCCACCAATGGAACCTGTCTTACTTCGCCATCGCGTTTGTCGTGCTGACCCTCGTTCAGTTTTTGTTTATCGAACGGCGTGTGGTGCAGAGCATTCCGTACAGTCAGTTCCTGCAACTGCTGAGCGAACAGAAAGTCAGCGATTTGCGGATCGAGAAAGACCAGATCAGCGGCAAGCTTCAAGAGCCCATCGACGGACGCCTGCAGTTCTCGACGGTGCGGGTCGATCCAGCACTGGCGAGCGACCTCGCGCATTCAGGTGTCGGCTTTACCGGCATCAATGAAAATACTTTCCTGAGCGGCCTGCTGGGCTGGCTGTTGCCCTTTGTGCTGATTATGGTGGTCTGGCATTTCCTGTTTCGCGGGCTGGCGGAAAAACAAGGCATGGGCGGGCTGATGAGCATTGGCAAGTCCCGCGCCAAAGTGTTCGTCCAGCGCGATACCGGGGTGACCTTCGCCGATGTCGCCGGCATCGATGAAGCCAAGGCCGAACTGGTGGAAATCGTTTCATTCCTCAAGGACAAGGCCAAATACTCACGCCTGGGTGCGCACATTCCCAAGGGTACGTTGCTGGTCGGCCCGCCCGGCACTGGCAAGACGCTGGTGGCTAAAGCGATCGCCGGTGAAGCCGGTGTGCCGTTCTTCTCGATCTCGGGGTCTGAGTTCGTCGAAATGTTCGTCGGCGTCGGCGCCGCCCGCGTGCACGACTTGTTCGAACAGGCTCGGGAAGCGGCGCCCTGTATCATTTTCATCGACGAACTGGATGCCTTGGGCAAAATGCGTGGCGTCGGTGCATTTGGCGGCAATGATGAAAAAGAGCAAACCCTCAATCAATTACTTGCCGAATTGGACGGATTCGACCCGCGTGAAGGCGTCGTTCTACTTGCCGCAACCAATCGCCCGGAAATTCTCGACCCCGCCCTGCTGCGAGCGGGTCGGATCGATCGCCAGCTGCTGATCGATCGCCCAGACCGCAAAGGCCGTCAGGCCATCCTCAAGGTTCATCTTCAAAAAATCGTCGTGGAGCCCACGCTGGACAGCGAGCAGATTGCCGACATCACCACGGGCTTCACGGGCGCTGACCTGGCCAACCTGGTCAACGAAGCGGCCATCGTCGCTACGCGTCGCGGCGCTGACGCGGTCAATCTTGCAGACTTCACCGCAGCGGTGGAACGCATTGTCGCCGGGGTCGAGCGCAAGAGCAGCGTGTTGCGTGCCGACGAGCGTCAGGTGGTGGCCTATCACGAGATGGGGCATGCCCTGGCCGCCAGCAGTCTGCCGGCCATGGACCCCGTGCATAAAGTCTCGATTGTGCCCCGGGCCATTGGCTCGCTGGGCTATACACTGCAACGCCCCACTGAAGATCACTTCCTCATCAGCTGCCAGATGCTCAAGGACCGGATTGCCGTGCTGATGGCCGGTCGAGCCGCCGAATTCCTGGCGTATGGCCAGATCTCCACCGGCGCGGCCGACGACCTGGCCCGCGCCACCGATATTGCTCGTCAATTGCTCACCCGGTTTGGCATGAGCGCCGAACTGGGTCTGGCGGTGCTGGAGCGAAAAACGGCCACCTACCTTGGCGACAGCATGCAGGGCGTCAGTGAGAAAGACTATTCGGAACAAACCGCCAGGGAGATCGACCTGGGCATCCGTGCCCTGCTCGACGAAGCCTATACCCGGGCCAAGGCGTTGCTGCAGAGCCGCCGCACCGATCTGGACGCCGGGGCCCGTCTCTTGCTGGAGAAAGAAACCTTGACCCCTGAAGAGTTCCCCCCGCTTCAGCCCATGAAGCCGGTCCTGACACTCCCCCTCGCCGTGACACTGCGCGATCGCTAGAGGTTCGCCATGCTGGCAGTCACGCTGATCAATACACTGGTGGTGATCATCGTCGTGGTCATCCATTACGAATGCCTGTTACGGCTGAACGACTGGCTGCCCCGCCTGAGACTCTGGAGCCGCTTCAGGATCGTCGTCGGGGTATTCGGTGCCCTGTTTGCCCACGCAACAGAAGTCTGGTGCTTCGCACTGGTCTATTACCTGATGGTGCGTTCCGGCGAATGGGGCACCTTGACGGGTAACTTCGATGGCTCGTTCATGGACTGCGTGTACTTTTCCTTCACCACCTACACGACCATCGGCTTCGGCGATATTTCACCGGTGGGCAACCTCAAATACCTGACCGGCCTGCAAGCCTTGACCGGTCTGGTGCTGATCACCTGGACGGCGTCCTTCCTGTTTCTTGAAATGCAGAAGTACTGGAAGCGCAAATAGCCGGCCCGAAGGCACGCAGCCCCCCGGGGCCTCTAGACCGCCAGCACGTTGCACGGCACCTGATACAAAATGTGCTCGGTGGTGCTGCCCAGGAGCTTGTCGACGCCGGAGGACTGGACCTTGCCCATCACGATCACATCCACCTCGTGTTCGTGGGCAAATTCACTCAACGCCTTGACCGGATGGCCGGACACCAGGTGACGACGATCCGCAGGCACACCGTATTGGCCGGCGAGTTTCACGAAGGCTTGCTGCAGGTCCTTGCGCAGTGCTTTGGTCAGGTCCGCCAGGGTCAATCCATCCATGTCCGCCAGAAAGGCCGCCGAAATGTCACAGGCGTACAGCAAATGCAATTCGGCATCGCACTGGATGGCGAGGCTGTTGGCCTGCCTGATGATGCGGTCGTTCAGCGTATTGTCGGGGGACTCGGTGTCGGACACTTCCACCGCGGCCACGATCTTGCGCGGCCAGCCGTCGCCGCGCCCGCCCACCAGATACACCGGCATCGGACAGTGGCGCAGCAAGTACCAATCCAGCGGGGTGAAAAAGGCGCGCTTGAGCGCTGACTCGTGCTGCACCTGCTTGATCAACAGGTCGGGCTGCATTTCCGTGACGTGATCGAGGATGTCTTGCTCCATATCCTCGGCCCAGGCCACCTCCGTGGTCGCATCGATGCCCTCGCAACGCAGCGTCTCGGCCTGCACCTGGAGCCAATCACGATGGTCTTGCAGGTAGCGCTGACGGGCCTGTTCCCGATCACCTTCCTCCAGCAGCGACAACAATTTGAACGAAGGAATGAAGGCGGCGATATGCAGGCTCGCGCCGCTGGCCCTGGCCAATGCCGCCGCGTGTTTGATCGCCGGGGAATGGCGCAGGGCCGGGTTGATGATGAGTAACAAGCGTTGATACTGGCTCATGATGTGACTCCCGTCAGGTGAACATTCGACACGCACCGCGGCGCGGCAAGACTCAGGGATTTGCCGGCGTCCATTGCCAGTTCAGCACCTCGGGCATGTCTTGCCCGTGTTCGATGAGGTAGAGCTTGTGTCGCTCCATCGTCGACCAG
The DNA here is from genome assembly GCF_005930655.1 of Pseudomonas sp. FSL W5-0299. Classification (NCBI taxonomy): domain Bacteria; kingdom Pseudomonadati; phylum Pseudomonadota; class Gammaproteobacteria; order Pseudomonadales; family Pseudomonadaceae; genus Pseudomonas; species Pseudomonas sp. FSL W5-0299. The sequence goes on along the minus strand of NZ_RXHX01000034.1, from coordinate 30,740 downwards.
TAGCGCGACCGCTCGGTTTGCAGCTGATCGCGCAGCCGCGGCACCCGCTCGACGACGTCCAGCGCCAGTTGATACCGATCCAGATTGTTGATTACCGCCATGTCGAACGGGGTGGTGGTCGCGCCCTCCTCCTTGAAGCCCCGGACGTGGAAATTGTCATGATTGGTGCGTTTGTAGAGCAGGCGGTGGATCAGCGCGGGATAACCGTGGAAGGCGAAAATCACCGGTTTGTCGACGGTGAACAGCTCATCAAACGCCGAGTCCGACATCCCGTGGGGATGCTGATAGGACGGCTGCAACACCATCAAGTCGACCACATTGACCACCCTCACCCGCAAGTCCGGCACGTACTCGCGCAACAGCGTCACGGCGGCCAGGGTTTCGAGGGTCGGCACATCGCCGGCGCAGGCCATGACCACGTCGGGGTCGTCATCGTTCTGGCTGGCCCACCCCCAGCGACCAATGCCCGCCTGGCAATGGCAAATGGCGGCATCGATGTCCAGCCACTGCCATTCCGGTTGTTTGCCGGCGACGATGACGTTGATGTAATTGCAGCTCTTGAGGCAATGGTCAGCCACCGACAACAGGCAATTGGCGTCGGGAGGCAGGTAGATGCGCACCACGTCCGATTTTTTGTTCGCCACCAGATCGATGAACCCGGGGTCCTGATGGGAGAAGCCGTTATGGTCCTGACGCCAGACATGGGAGGTCAGCAAATAATTGAGCGAAGCAATCGGTTTGCGCCACGGCACTTCGCTGGCGGTTTTCAACCATTTGGCGTGCTGATTGACCATCGAATCGACGATATGGATGAACGCCTCGTAACAGGACAGCAGACCATGTCGCCCGGTCAGCAGATAGCCTTCGAGCCAGCCCTCGCACACCTGTTCGCTGAGGATTTCCATGACCCGGCCATCGGCGGCCAAATGGTTGTCGTCCGCCTCCAGTGGCGCCATCCATGTCTTGGCGCTGACCTCATAGACCGCGTCCAGCCGGTTCGAGGCGGTTTCATCCGGGCCGAACAGGCGAAAGTTGTTCGAGGCCAGGCTGTTTTTCATCACGTCGCGCAAAAACGTGCCCAAGACGCGCGTGGCCTCGGCGCGCAGGCTGCCGGGAGCCTCGAGTTTCACCGCGTAGTCGGCAAATCGCGGCAGGTCCAGCGGTCGCAACAACGCGCCGCCGTTGCCATGGGGATTGGCACTCATGCGCCGATGCCCGGTCGGTGCCAGCGCCGCGATGTCGGGCAACAACGCACCATTGGCATCAAATAGCTCATCGGGACGGTAACTGTGGAGCCATTCCTCCAGTTGCCGCAGATGGATCGGTTGCTGGAAATCGGCCAAGGGCACCTGATGCGCACGGCAGGTGCCTTCGACACGATGGCCATCGACGAATTTCGGCCCGGTCCAGCCTTTGGGGGTGCGCAACACCAACATCGGCCAAAGCGGCCGCTCTGGCGCCTCCGATGACCGAAGCTGGCGTGCTTCGCGCTGAATCTCGCGGATTTTCAGCACCATCGTGTCCAGCGTCCGGGCCAGGGCCTGATGCACCTGCGCCGGCTCATCACCTTCAACGAAATACGGGTCGTAGCCATAGCCATACATCAGCGCCGACAGCTCATCCTCGCTGATTCGGGCCAGCACCGTGGGGTTCGCGATTTTGTAACCATTGAGGTGCAGGATCGGCAATACCGCCCCGTCACGCGCCGGGTTGAGAAACTTGTTGGAGTGCCAGCTCGCCGCCAGCGTGCCGGTTTCGGCTTCACCGTCGCCAATCACGCAGGCGACGATCAAATCGGGATTATCGAACGCCGCGCCATAGGCGTGGGCCAGGCTGTAACCGAGTTCGCCGCCTTCATGGATCGAGCCCGGAATCTGCGCCGACACATGGCTGGAGATTCCGTAAGGCCAGGAAAACTGCCGGAAAAGACGAACCAGGCCGTTGGTGTCGCGCTCCACCGAGGGATAACACTCGGTATAGGTGCCTTCCAGATAGGTCTGAGCCACCACGGCGGGGCCGCCGTGACCAGGGCCTGCGACGAACAGCATGTTCAAGTAGTACTGTTTGATCAGCCGGTTGAGGTGCGTATAGATCAGGTTCAGCCCCGGCGTTGTGCCCCAGTGACCGAGCAAACGCGGCTTGATGTGCGCCAGGGTCAAAGGCTGGTGCAGCAGCGGGTTGTCCTTGAGGTAGATCTGCCCGACGGCCAGGTAATTGGATGCCCGCCAATAGGCGTCCAGCCCCTCCAGTTGCTCATCACTGAGGAAATCGCTCATGAAGTTCTCCTTAAAAGATCCGACCGGCCGGCAATCCTTGACCAATTCTGGGAGTCTGGAACGTTCAAGACTTGATTTACATCAAGTATTACCGTCGGCGCTCAAGTTGAAGGGCGTTGAAATGCCATGAAAATCAAACCGTAAGGGACGGTTTTCCCCGTTCGTCGATTACCCCGTCAAACATTCGAATGAACCCTCCCCCCGATGGCTCACCAACTATGCTTAAACGACTCCCAGACGGCGTTCCTCTCATGCCTGAAATTCGTCCGCTGCAAGTTCATCACCTCAAGTCTGCGTGTTCCAGCTGCAGTGTGTTGGAGTTGTGCCTGCCGATTGGACTGTCCGGAGCGGAGGTCGAACGGCTGGACATGCTGATCGTGCAACGCTTCAAGGTCAAAAAGGGCGCGGCGCTGTACCGCACCGGCGACCCTCTGCGTTCGCTTTACGCAGTGCGTATCGGCTCATTCAAGACCTGCGTGGTGTCCGTCGATGGCCGTGAACAAGTCACCGGGTTTCACATACCCGGCGAAATGCTCGGTCTGGATGCCATCAGTGCCGATGCGCACGCTTGCACGGCGTTTGCCCTGGAGGACAGCGAAGTCTGCCCCATTCACTTTGCGCAGCTGGAAAAACTGGCGCAAACCCTGCCGTCGTTGCAGCACAACCTCAACCGGCTGCTGAGCCGCGAAATCGTGCGCGATCACAGCATGCTGATGTTGATGGGCAACATGAACTCTGATGAGCGCCTGGCGGCTTTTCTGCTGAACCTGTCCCAACGGTTCAGCATCCGTGGCTATTCATCCAAGGAGTTCGTGCTGAAAATGCGTCGCGAAGAAATCGGCTCCTATCTTGGGCTACGCCTGGAAACCATTTGCCGGGGCATTGCGCACCTGCGGGACCAGGGGCTGGTGGAAATCGCCGGCCGCGACGTCAAGATCCTGGACATGGAAGGGCTTAAGCAAATGATTGCCGGCTGTCATCGCCAACCTCGCTGATTTCGCCCGCCTGGAGCTTTGTCATGCGCGCCATGGTTCTGTCTGTCCCCGGCCAACCGTTGCAATTGCAAGAACGCCCCATCCCGATACCCGGCCCACATCAGTTGCTGCTTAAAGTGCTCGCCTGCGGCGTGTGCCGCACCGACCTGCACCTGGTGGACGGTGAATTGCCGCAAGCCGTGCTGCCACGGGTACCCGGCCATGAAATCGTCGGCGAAGTCACGGCGGTGGGCAGCGAGGTCGCGCCCGACTGGATCGGCCGGCGGGTAGGCGTTCCGTGGCTGGGCTGGACCTGCGGTGAATGCGCGTTCTGTACTTCGGGCCGGGAAAACCTTTGCGACCACGCGCAGTTCACCGGTTGTCACCTGGACGGCGGTTATGCCGAGTACACCGTGGCCGACCAGCGTTTCTGTTTCCCCATTCCCGAGGTGCTCTCGGACCTCCAGGCCGCGCCATTGCTGTGTGCCGGGCTGATCGGCTTTCGCGCGTTGCAAATGGCCAAGGGCGCTCGGCACCTGGGCCTTTATGGCTTCGGGGCCGCCGCGCATCTGGCGATTCAAGTGGCGCGGGGCCGGGGTCAACGGGTATCGGCCTTCACTCGACCTGAGGACAGCGAAGGCCAGGCCTATGCCCGGTCACTGGGCGCCGAGTGGGCCGGTCCATCGGACCAGCCTCCGCCGCACCTGCTCGATGCCAGCCTGATTTTCGCCCCCGTCGGTGCGCTGGTGCCGCTGGCACTGGCCGTCACTGCCAAGGGCGGCTGCGTGATTTGCGCCGGTATTCACATGAGCGACATCCCCGCGTTCCCTTATCGGCTGCTGTGGGGCGAACGCAGCGTGCGTTCGGTGGCCAACCTGACCCGTGAAGACGGCACCGCGTTTTTCGAAGAACTCCAACACACGCCAGTGCATTGCGACGTCACCCGTTTTGCCCTGGAAGACGCCAACCAGGCGCTCGCCTGTTTGCGGGCCGGGCAGTTCAAGGGAGCCATCGTGCTCACCCCCTGACGTTCGACCTGACGGCCAGAATGCTGCCCGGCACCGAGTACAGCGCCCGCTCGGTGTTACTGCCGATCAACCGGTCGATCCCCACTCTGTGCTCCGTGCCCATCACCACCACATCCGCCAGGTAGTGCTCGACGAATTCACTGATCACCGGCACGGGCAGGCCCATCACGAAATGCCGCCGCTCTGGCGGTACACCGTAGCGATCCGCCAGGGCGACAAAGGCCTGGTGCAAGGATTGGCGCAGCTCCTCGATTAAATCCACGTCCCAGCCACCGCTGGCCAACGGCGCATCGCCGTTGAACGCCGGTGACAAGTCGTAGGCGTAAAGCAGGTGCAGCGGAGCGTCGCATTGCAGGGCCAGGGCGTTCGCGGTCTGGATGATCGTGTCATTCAAGCCATTGATTTGCGTCGACGGGTCGAACGGGTCCACCGCCGCCACGACCCGGTGCGGCAAGCCGTAACGCGCCTGGTTGACCAAGTGCACGGGCACCGAGCACTCGCGCAGCAAGTGACAATCGAGCGGTGTGATGAACACCCGTTTGAGCAACGGCTCGAAGGTGACATCCTTGATCAGCAGATCCGGCTTGAAATCTTCGACCGTTCGCAGAATATCCAGCAGCGGATGGGTGGTGAACACCACCTCGACCGTTGCGTCCAGCCCCATCTCGTTGAGCCGTTCGACTTCATCGGCGGCCCAGCGACGGTAGCGGCGCAAATAGCCCTGATAGCGTGCGTCGTCGATTTTGTCTTCCCACACATGCACCACCGGCGCCGGCTCGACAAAGGCCCGCACCGCCAGTTCGGCCCCGCTCGCCCTGGCCAGCGCGACGGCCCGCAACATGGCGGGGGACTGATGCAGGGTTTGGTCGGCGATCAGCAACAAACGTTGGTATTGGCCCATCACACACCTCGGCTCGACACCGGTCATCAAACGCCGGCAAGTGTCCAAGACTGCGCTCCTCGCCCCCTCCTCCCGCTTGATTTACATCAAACATGAGCCAATCAACGCCTGCCGTCGCGACTCTCTGATCCAGATCAGATTCAGGCGTCGCCAACGGCGTAGAAAGGAAGTCACCGAACGGCTCGTCATCGTGCCGCCCACCTTTCAAACCGGATGGAGGAACACCCCATGCTGACTGTCAAAGACCACAATGACCGAGCCGCTGCGGCCTATGCCGCCGTCACCGGCAAATACTGGATCGAAGCGCTCAAGGACGGGCGTCATGTGCTGATCCGGCCACTGGCGGAAAAAGACCGCGAACGTGAACGCGCGTTTATCAAGCGCCTGTCGCCCGAGTCCCGGCATATGCGCTTTCTCGCACAGATCAACGAACCCGGCACGGCGATGCTCGACCAGCTGATGGACACCGATAACAAACAGCGCACGGCTTTCATTGCGCTGGTCCACGAAAATGGCCAACTGATCGAGATCGGTGTCAGCCGCTATGCCGCTACGGGGGAACATGAATGTGAATGCGCCGTGACCGTCGCCGATGAATGGATGCACCTGGGCCTGGGCACCTTGTTGATGGAGCATTTGATCAAAGCCGCGCGCAAGAACGGTTTCCGCCAGATGTATTCGGTGGACGCCGCCAGCAACACGCCGATGCGTGACCTGGCCAAAGCGCTGGGTTTCGAAACACACAACGATCCTGATGACACGCGTCAGGTCATTCACCGTCTAGCCCTGTAAAAAATCGTCCCGCGATGTTCAGGCCAACGGTTCATCGCGGGACGATCCAGCCTTCAGGATTGTAAAACCCGGCCCGGCTTGATGGCCAATACGCTGCAAGGCGCCCGATGCAACAGTTGCTCAGCCGTGGTCCCCAACAGCTTGTTCAGCCCCTTGTGCTGCACCGTCCCCATCACGATGACATCGGTGCGGTGCTCAGCAGCAAAATCACAAATGCTCGTCAGCGGCACGCCCTCGATGAAATGGCGATTTTGCGGCGCTACCCCGTGGCGTTCGGCAATCGCCGCAAACGCTTCGTGCTGGGCGCTGCCCAGGGTTTCATAAATCCCGACGGCCAATGGCAGCGCGCCAAAGCCAATGTCCTGGGCATACACGGCCGTCCAGTCATACACATGCACCAGCTCAAGGGTTGCACCACACACGGAGGCCAGCTTCGCTGCGGCGTCGATGATCTGGTCGTTGAACACGTGGTCCTGGTCCTCGCTGCGCAACACATCGATGATGGCCAGCACGTTGTGCGGCTTAGGGTTGACGGCGTTGGTCACCAGGTGCACCGGCACCGGGCAATCGCGCAACAACTGCCAGTCCAGCGGCGTGAAAAACACGCGCTTCAAGGCTGACTCTTCCTGCGCATCCTTGATGATCAACGCTAAGGACATCTCGTTGACGAAATGCAGGATCTCCTCATACGGATGCTGCACCCAGACCACCTCGCTGGTGACCTCGACGCCGTGCTTTCTCATCAGCGCGGCTTGCTCGGCGAGCCATTCCCGATGGGTTTGCAAATACCCGTCACGGGCCAGGCTGATCTGTTCGGGGGCGAACAACCCCGCCACCGCCAGGGCCTGCAAATAATCGAAGGCGACGATGTGCAAGGGCATCTGCATGGCCAGCGACAACGCGGCGGCACGGTCGAAGGCCGGCGTGTGGGTCATGTTTTGGGGAGCGATTAACAGTAAACGCTGAGTCTGCGACATGGGGCACCTCGGCACGTGGTCGTATCAATGGAATGAACAGGTCTTCAGAGTGAGCGTTCCTGCTTCGGGCAACTTGATCTTTATCAGCTATAACGCGCGTTTTTGATGCCCGTTGCGTCCGTAAAAGTTGATTTTGATCAACAGATTCCCGGCCCCTTCCTCTTAGCCTGAATCAAGGCCTGATGCGTCCAGGGCTACATGGGAGGGGGCAATGATCGAATATGACCAGCAGGTGTTGGCAAGAGCATGGGACGCTGCGACTAACCCGGTGTTGATCACCGAGCGCACGGGGTGCATCGTCTGGATCAATAATGCGTTCTGTCGCTTGAGCGGCTATTCCAAGCCGGAGCTGGTGGGGAAAACCCCGCACCTGCTGTCTTCCGGTCGACAAAGTTCTACCTTCTACCGAGACCTGTGGCTGACGATTCTGGCGGGCCTGCCCTGGCAGGGCGAAATGGTCGAGCGACGCAAGGACGGCGCCAGCTGCACGGTCAATCAGATCATCACCCCCGTGCTCGACCCTCATGGCGTGGTGACGCATTTCATCGCCATACTGCACAATTTCAAGGTCACGGATGAAGAACGCGCCAACATGCAGCAACTGGCGTTCCATGACGCCCTGACTGGATTGCCCAACCGCAGTCTGTTTCTGAACCTGCTCAATCAGGCGATCAACCACGCCACCAAACACCAGCAGCCACTGGCGTTAATGTTTATCGACCTGGACCACTTCAAATCGGTCAACGACACGTTGGGACACGCCTGTGGCGACAAGCTGCTGGTGGCCGTCGCCGAGCGCCTGGGCCAGTCCGTGCGCAGGTCTGACGTGGTCGCTCGCTTGAGTGGCGACGAGTTCGCAATCCTGATCACGTGCATGGAACAAGCCGACCAGCTTGAAGCCCTGGCCAACAAGCTGATCGCCGCGATCGGTGAGCCGTTCATGATCGATGCGCACCGCATCAACACGGCCATCAGCATCGGGATCAGCCTGTTTCCTGCCAATGGCGCGAGTGTCGAAGACCTGCTCGAACAGGCTGACGGGGCCATGTACCTGGCCAAGCGAGCCGGTGGTAACGCCTGCCGCTTCAAACGACTGTCGCCCGATGACTAGATCGCAAACAGGGCCTCAGAGCAACCAGAGGCCCGCCCACATCGCCAGTGTCAGCAACACCTGGCCGGGCACCACATACACGGCGAACCGGCGCCCGCCGCTGACCCAGGCCACGACGCATTTGCTCAGGGAATTGCTGCTGACCGCGAGCAGCACAGGCGCGGCAATGACATCAAACGGCAACAACCCGGACTTGGCCAGGGCCGCAATCGAGGCCGTCGAGGCATGCGCATCGGCGAACCCGGTAAAGACCGCCGTCAGCATCACCCCCACCTCGCCGAAGTAGTTGAGCATCATCGACGACAGAAAAGTAATACCGGTCATGGCCAGCGCGACCACCACGGCCAGCTTGAGGTTGAAGGCCCCACCGACCTTGATCGGCTGGCTGGGGCCGGCCACAGGCTTGTGAAACATCAGACCCAGGCCATAGAGCGCGGTGGCGATGGTCCCGCACAACAGCGGTCCCCACACGTGACGCAGCAGATCGGGTTCAACCGCCCCCAGGATCAGGCCGACCTGCGTGAAGGTGGCCAGGTTGGAGAAAATCGCCGCCGCGCCGAGGATCTTGATGTGGCCGGGCTCCGCGCTGACCCGATGCCCCATCGTGGCGATGGTCACAGTGCTGGAGGCAAACCCGGAGGCGATGGCACTGAGCGCATAGCCGTAACGGCTGCCGAGCGTTCGCACGGCAATATGGCCCACTGCGCCTATCGCCATCAGCAGCACGGTCAAGGCGCAAATGGTTCGCAGGTTGATCGCCGAATAGGGGCCGATGAAGCGGTCCGGCGCCAACGGCAATACCACCAGCACCGCCACCAGCAGCACCAGTGCGTCGCGCATTTCCGCCTCGGTCAATTGACTGCGCGCAAAGTGATGCAATTTCTGCCGATACGCCAGCAACCCCGCCATCGCCACACCGATGGCCGTGGCCAGCGCCGGCGCGGTAACGCACAACCCGCCCAGCACCAACACCGTGAACAAGGCCACTTCGCTGGTCACGCCCGGGTCATCGCTCAGGCTGCGCCAGTACGCCACCGTGACCAGCAACGCCACACAGGTGGCCATGATCCCCAACAGCAAGCCGCCGCCCACTTGCATCGCGCCATACCCCAGCAACGCGGTAATCGCGAACGTGCGCAAACCGGCACAGGCACGGCTGTCCCCTCGCCCCTTGTGCCGTTCGCGTTCAAGGCCGATGAGCATGCCGATCCCCAGCGCAGCCGCCGCGCCGGTCATGCCGCCGAGGGTTTCATTCATTGGACTCTCAATCCGGCCAGGCCGGGGGGATCTGCATTCAGTTGACGCCAGCGTGCGCCAAACCCTTCATGCCCAGGTTGATCATGATCAACCTCTCCGAGTATGGCCCAGGCAACCAAACGTCGGCCGCCCTCGCGCCGACACGCGCAGGTTTGACAAAGATCAAGCGGCCCATCCTCACCACCGCCACTATGGACTTCAGGTAAACGCTCCAGCCAACCCTCGCGGCCACTTCAGGCCTGCGTCTGTGTGAAGACCCAAGGGAGAATTGTCATGACCGAACAAGCACGCTTCATGCTCATTGCCTCGCCCCTGATGGAAAACAGCCCCGCGTTCGACCGGGCCGCCGCGCTGGCCAAGGCGCAAGACGCGGCGCTGCATATCGTCGCGTTCGATTTCCTGGAAGGCCTGGCCACCGCCAGCCTGGTCAACCGGGACGCTCTGGAGCAGATGCGCCTGGGGTACGTCGAGCGCCACCGCCAGTGGCTGGAAGATCAGGCCCGGCCCTTGCGCAAGATCGGCGTGACCGTCACCACGGAAGTGGTCTGGGTCGAACGTCCATTGCAGGAAATCCTGATCCACCTCAAAGAGCAGCCGATGACTCTGGTGATCAAGGCGCTGCAACACGAATCGCTGCTGTCACGGATGATGTTCACGCCGCTGGACATCCACCTGCTGCGCGAATGCCCGGTGCCGCTGCATTTTGTCAGCAACGTGCAACACGCCTTGCCGCGCCGGATCGTCGCGGCCGTCGACCCGTTCCATCGCGATGGCCAATACGAAGGCTTCAATGACCGCATCCTGCATGAGGCGGTGAAGCTGGGCACGGCCTGCAACGCCCAGGTCGACGTGGTGTACGCCTATGACCTGTCGTCCATCGGCGCCGATGAGTTCGGTTTCGGCGACGCCACCAAATTCTTCTCCTCGACCAAGGCCAAAACCCTGTTCGACGCCCAAGGTGAAGCCTTCAACGCGCTGGCCGAACGCAACGGCATTCCGCCGGAACAGCGGCACATGGTGATGGGCAACCCGGCCAAAGTCCTGTCCAGTTATGCCGATGCCTACAACGTCGACGTGATCGTCATGGGCCGGGTTGGCCACCGCGGCATCGGGCGGCTGATCGGCAGCACAGTGGAACACCTGTTGTACAAAATGCCGTGCAGCGTGTGGGTGGTATCGCCGGAAGTCATCGAGGAATAAGCAACGACCGCGCGCCATCCAAAAAAATGGGCCGCCGTTTGCACGGCAGCCCATTTTTTATGGCGCGGCGCTACACCAACCGCTCGATCGCCTGATGCTTCCAGACCTTTTTGTAATACGCCGTCTGCAACACCAGCATGCCCAGGTACGCCACGGGAAAGGCCATCCACACGCCCTGCAACCCAAACTGCCCGTCCAGCACATACGCCACCGGCAACTGCACGCCGACCACGCAGAAAATCGAAATCGCCATTGGCACCAGCACCGAACCGCTGGCGCGCATGATGCCGCCGACAATCGCCTGGAAGCCAAACACCAACAGGCTCCAGAGCATGATGTGCAACAGATGCTCCGCCATCGCCCGGGTCGAATCCTCGGTGAGAAACAACCCCAGCAACCAGTGCGACAGCAAATACCCCAACACCACCAGACCACCGGTCAGGCACACATTGATCAACAGCCCCGTGCGCAAAATCGGCCCCATGCGCTCAAGCCGCCCTGCCCCGATCGCCTGAGCGCCAAGGATCGACGCGGTGATCGCAATCGACAACGCCGGAAACTGCACGTAATTGACGATCTGCGTCACCGCCCCATACGCCGCCGTCGCCTGTGAACCGTGCCGATTCACCAGCGCCAGAATCACCAACTCCGACACCGACAACACCACCATCTGCAACCCGGTCGGCAAACCGATGCGCAACACCTTGCCGAGAATCACCAGGTCCAGGCGCATCGCCGCAAACATCTCCCGATCCGGCGCCAACGGATGCCCCTTGCGAATCAAGCGCCACGCCAACCAGCCCATCGCCGACAAATTCCCCGCCAGCCCCGCATACGCTGCACTCTGAATCCCCATCATCGGCAACCCGAACCACCCCCGAATCAACGCCGGCGTCAGCGCCAACCCGATACACGTCGACACCACCAACGCAATCAACGGCGACACCGTATCGCTGACCCCGCGCAGCAGCTGAGTGGACAGCACGTAGACCAGCAGCGACGGCATGATCCACATCATCACGTGGGCGTAAGACACCGCATCGTCAATCACGTCGGCCGGTGTGCCGAGGCCTTGCAGGGCGGGCCGTGCGAAGACGCTGCCCAAAATCGCCACTACCAGTCCGATCATTGCGCCCAGGAGCAACGTGGTGCCGGCGATGGTTTTCACCAAGTGCGGCTCGCGCGCGCCCCAGGCTTGGCCGATGAGCACGCCAGCACCTGCCCCGAGGCCAATGACCAGGGCGATGAAGAAGAAGACGATGGGGAACATGCCCGACACGGCGGCCAGGGCCTGGGTGCCGAGCATTTGGCCGATGTAGATGCTGTTGATGGTGCCCGACATGGATTGGAGGAAATTGGAGAGGACCATGGGGGCGAGGAAAAGGAGGTAGGTTTTCCAGAGGGGATGTTGAGGGGCTGGGGTTTGCATTGAGGGTCCGTCTCGGGGTGGGCGCGGTTTGGGAATTCTACGCTAGGGGGCTGGGCGTCACCTGTTCGATTTCGTGGATTTGGACAGTGCGAGTAAATGTCCACTTTCGGCCCAGAGTGTGTAAAAACGCTTCGTCAAAATTGAAGTTTGCGCGTCTATGCGAAATCTGAGAATTATCAGCTGCTCAGCCGATCTGGATTTTGCGTAGAAACGCGATTTTCAGTCCAATACTGGGCTCCAATCGCACTGAAAAACGTTTTTACACAGCCTCGGCCAAAAGCGGTCATTTGAGAGCTCGAAATCGGCCCTACTTCGAAAACCCGGATGCGCCTTCGTTGATCCCACACAAAATCCTCTCGAGCTCAGGCCGCGTCCACTTCTCCCAAGGAAATACATCCCGTTGATCGCCGCTGTGCCAATACTCCCCTGAGTCAAATGCAAGGTAGATAGAAAATGCCGGCTCGGGCATCTCCGCGTGCAGGGACAAATCGACGATATCGCTGAATACAATATTCATCACCTCATCACAGTAATGAAAATCGCGGGTGCCCGTGACAAACAGTCTTGCCACGAAGATCGCCAATTGATTCAAAAGATCGCGGCTATCGGTCTGTAGGTGTACGCAAATAACGCTTAAATCTACGCTGGGATCTTCTTTAATGGCCCCAAGTGCGTAATGAAGATTGTCACTACTCAGACCTTTGGTCATGGGTTCAAAATACTCGTGAGTTCAGGAGTGCTAGGGGTTCAGGACAAGCTTTGTAGAAACATACTGCCAGATGTGCTGCTGAACGTTCGTATATGGACTCCTCCTCGTTGCAAGCCTCCTTTGCTTTGGCGCCCGTGCCGACTGCACACGTATATCCGGCCTCTTACTGCGGCATCGTTTTGATGCAGGGCCATGATGGGCTATTCGCGCGTCGGCTCCCAATCGCTTTTACGTGCTTTACGCACCTGGACGTTAAAGGGTTTTGCCGACGCCGGTTCGACCGGTTTGCCATTGCTCGGGTTGCTTCGCAATCGTGGTGTGTGGGGCTTCTCCCGGGATGAATGGGTCAGGCCGCTGCCCGATCCGGTTGGTAATCAGTGCCGTTGCGCAGCATCGCCCAAGCCATGCGTGCAGTTTTGTTGGCCAGTGCGATGGCGGCCACGTTGGGATGTGAGCGCTCGGCTAAACGGACAACCCACTGGCTGAGTCGATCGTCTTTGGACTTGGCCGTGCGCAGTGCCGACCGCGCACCGTGGATCATCAGCGTTCGCAGATAAGCATCGCCACGCTTACTGATGCCAAGCAGTCGGTCCTTGCCGCCAGAGCTGTGTTGCTTTGGCGTCAGCCCTAGCGAGGCGGTCAGTTGTCGGCCGTTAGCAAACTGATTGGCATCACCGATGGCAGCAACTAGCGCAGTGGCAATCATCGGGCCGACGCCACGCAGCTGTTGCAAACGGACGGCCGATGGCTCACTCGCCGCGATCGCAGATATCTCGCCATCGAGTTCGCTCACGCGCTCATCAAGTGCGCGCAGGTCATCCCACAAGCCATTCAGCAGACGACGAAAACGCGCCGTCAAACCGTTATCGGCATCTTCTAGCCAGCACGGTATTGCGCGACGCAGCATCAGTAATTCCTTCGGCGCAACGAGGCCGTACTCGGCGATCAGCCCACGAATCTGATTGGCTTTGGCCGTCCGCTGTTCGATTAAGCCGGCCCGGATGCGATGCGTCGCCTGGATATCCTGTTGTTCGATGGTTTTGACGGCGACGAAGCGCATGCTGGGGCGGCTCATCGCTTCGCAGATTGCCTCGGCATCGTTGGCGTCGTTCTTGTTGCTCTTGACGTACGGTTTGACGAACTGCGGCGCGATCAGCCTCACCCGAAATCCGCGTGCTTGTAGTTGCCGCGCCCAATGGTGCGCACCACCGCAACTTTCCATGCCGATCTCACAGCCGGGTTCGGTCTTCTCCAGCACCGTTTGCAGCCAGCGATCGCGAGGCAGACGCTGCCGCCAGACTGGCTGCTCATGACGATCCACGCCGTGGATCTGAAACACGTTCTTGGCCAAGTCGACCCCAATGCGCATAAGCTTCATGTGTGGACTCCTTCTCACGGTTGACTGCGGTTCGTACCTTCAGTCTGGCACTCAAGATGCCGAGGTGAGGAGGAGTCCATCCCATTGCTTTGGGTCGGATGCGGCCCTTCACGACAGGCAAATATCGGCCAGGAGCAGACATTCGAACCGCTGACCAATACACTGCCGCGACAATCGTACTCAAAAACGTTTGAGCAAATGTTCACGCAGGAAGAAGGGTTTCAAATGAGTCTTGATCTGTACCTGGAAGCGGATAATGCACTCACAGCCCCGACATTGAGGAAAGCCTTAAACGATGCTGATGCCTGGGAAATCAACGTAGTTGGCGACAGTTTGGAAGCTACCTTTATCTCGGGACTAACGTTGAGTACCGATGGCGTAATCACGGACTCAACAATTTACTCCGAGGATACGAAGGGCATCGACTTCCGTGTTGCTATGCGTTGTACCATCAGAATCAAAGGCCCCGAGCCGGAGGGGCAGTCTGCTATGGACGATCTGGACAAAATAGCGCAATCCATCGCTCAGACGTGCTCATCCCTCTTCCTGATAAGCTTCCAGCTCGAAGAAACATTGTACTGGCGGGACACAGCGGGGCTGCACCGTCCTGATGCCAGAACCTCCAAAAACAATGACGAATCCACCTGAGCGCACTCTGTCTACTACTGGGCATTTGCTGCACATCTCGATGAAATGGCTATTAGCTGCTTTTCGCGAAGGGCCGCTTTGGATCGGTTCGGGCCTGTCTCGACCACAATAAAACGGCAAAAAAGCAGATGCTTGATTATGAAGCAGTTAAATCCAGAATATTTACTAAAAGAAAATGTACATGAAGAAGCTAAGTAATGATTTCAGTGGAGCACTCCGAACATTTGCGTACTTCATGGCAAGTGGAAGCCACTACATGCTTGAAAACGTAGAGTACCTCGACATTTATGGATCTGAGCCGAGTGCAATTGAGATGGTCTTCGCGATATTCGCGAACGTAATAGAGATGGACAGCGAAGGCAACGTGCTCAATTTCACCTACGCCCAAAGGAGAGCGACTGACTACTTAAGGTCATACTGCGACCCTTCTTTCAAAGTAACGCCGCCTCTTGAAGACTGGGAAACCGAGCTCTATGGGCCGCCCTCACTCGGACGCTAAGAAATGGCTTTAGCTCGCAGACACGGGGGACCGGAAAGGGTCGAAAGATCCAGCCGAATGGCTGCTTTTGGCCGATAGCAGTCGCTCACAGAAGGTATGTAACGGTCCTAGGACCGCCATTAATCTCCTACACAAACTTCGGAATTCCTAACCTTGCCCGTCGTTCCGATGAAGCTTATAGTCCGCCCCGTCGCCCAAAATGGCGATTCAGGTTTGGCGACCTGATCATAGAGAATGCGAGGGCTGTCCGCTTTATTGCAGGGGTCATTGCACCCGCAAAGCCGCTGTTATGGCGGCTGTGCGCGGGAGACCTTCGGGTCTGCCGGTTTTCTCTGTGCCGGTTCGCCAACCTGCGCACAGCTGCCACCCAATCGTTTGGCGACGACTGAGTGTCGGCCTTGAGCCAATCAAACAGAGATCTTCAAATGAATAGATACATGCCTCTCACCGGAATCGACCTGATCCCGGCCTCCCTGCTCATCGACACCCAAGCTCCACTCGACGTCCTTCAAGCCATGGCCGACTACCGCATCCGCACTGTCACGCAGGTGCTGGAAAACATCGCCTTCCGCGCCGAGCTCGGTTGTGACACGGTGGTGTTGACGGACTTCTCGAAATTGCTGGCCATCCCATTGCGCGATGGCTGTGACTTGATGGATGTGATCGGCCGACGCTTGCGGGCGCAGGCGGCGGAGTAAATGAAAGCGGGCGCCTATCGGGCGCCCGTTTTGTTTGCGGTCCGGAATGCTTTACTGGGACGTAGCATCGGACAACTCAACACCCCTCCCCTCACTGCAAAGGACTGCCAAGTGAACATCTCCGTTATCCTGCACCCCTTACTCAACATCCTGGTCTGGCTGCTACCGCTGATGCTGGTATGGACGCTGCTGCGCACGCGCCTGTTCAAAGGCTGGTTCGGTGAACGTCTGGTGCGTTTGCGCGCACATTTTAGATTGGATCGTCAGGTTTACCGTCGCCTGCATGACGTGACGCTGATCACCCCGGACGGCACCACGCAGATCGACCATGTGTTTGTGTCGCCCTTCGGCATTTTTGTGCTGGAGACCAAGCACATGAAAGGCTGGATCTTCGGTGGTGAGAAGCAGGCTCAATGGACGCAGCTGATTTACAAGAAGCGCTTCACCTTCCAGAACCCGAACCGCCAGAACTACAAACACTTGAAGGCCCTGCAAGCGGCGTTGGGCATCGGCCCGGACTTTGTGCATTCGGTCATCGTGTTTGTCGGCCCAAGCACTTTCAAGACCAGGATGCCGGCTAATGTCACCCGAGGCGGTGGCTGGGTCCATTACATCAAGTCTTTCCAGCAAACGGTGTTCAGCGAGGCGCAGGTGACGGCCATGTTGCAGACCTTGCAAGCAGGTCGCCTGGCGCCGACGCTCGCTACCCGGCGTGAACATGTGCTACGCCTGAAGCAACGCGACGATCCATCGGCCTCGCGCCAATGCCCGCGCTGCGGCAGTGCGCTGGTGGTGCGGACATACAACGGTGGCCCGAGGAGCGGTCAACAGTTTTGGGGCTGCAGCACTTTCCCCAAGTGCCGAACGGTGCAGCCCATTTCGCCAGGCAGCTAAGCTGAATGAGTAGGCCCTTTCGCGAATTGCCGCAATTCAGGAGGCGCAAATGAGCAAGCAACCTCAACCCCGTAGCCGCTCCAACCCTCAGCCCAAGTCCCGCCCGGTCGTACCTGACCTGCCCAGCAAAACCGGCAACAAGTCCGGGGGCTTGCGCGGTAACTACCCGTCGAAGAAGCCTTGAAGATGAAAGGTGACCATGAAAGGTGACAGCTCTATTTAAAGCGTTTTGGGCGAATGGTTTTATGAAGCAAAGCAACATGACGCGCTGATACATTCGCCCTTTTTCAGCAAGGAAAGCATTATGCGAAGGATTATCGCAACAGGGCGCTCTTGCTAGCCTCACTTATCCCGACGGGTCGCTGGCAGAAATTTTACGCAAAATTTACGGGTTTGACGGGGTGCGCATCCGATACTGCGCGGTGCAAATTTGGAACGTTATTGTTATGTCCCTCGCAGCCATTCGGCTTATCGGATTCATCCTAGGGCTTTTTCTGATCACGCTGGCCGTGAGCATGGCTATTCCCATGATCACACTGGTGGTCTATGAGCGTAGCGACGATCTGTCAGCATTTCTCTGGTCGAGTTTGATTACCTTTATCTGTGGCCTCCTGTTAATCGTGAGGGGACGCCCGGATACTGGCCAGCTTCGTCCCAGGGATATGTACCTGCTGACGACCGGAAGCTGGGTCGTTGTGTGCACCTTCGCAGCGTTGCCAATGGTGTTCATCAGCGATATCAGCTACACCGATGCATTCTTTGAAACGATGTCTGGTATCACAACCACTGGTTCGACTGTACTCACCGGTTTGGATAGCTCATCTCCCGGCTTGTTGATATGGCGCTCCATGCTGCATTGGTTAGGAGGCATCGGCTTCATCGGCATGGCGGTGGCGATCCTCCCACTGTTGCGAGTAGGCGGCATGCGTCTGTTCCAGACAGAGTCCTCAGACTGGTCGGAGAAAGTGACACCTCGCTCCCACATGGCAGCCAAGTACATTCTTTTGCTCTACCTTGGGCTGACTGGCATCGGAGCCCTGGCGCTCTGGCTCGCTGGAATGACGCCATTCGAAGCGGTCAACCACGCAATGTCATTGATCTCCACCGGGGGATTTTCGACTTCGGACTCCTCACTTGGGCATTGGACGCAACCAGCGATTCACTGGGTAGCGGTGGCCATCATGATTTTGGGCAGCCTCCCCTTCACCCTGTACGTCGCGACATTGCGGGGCAATCGGCGCGCGCTGCTCAAGGATCACCAGGTCCGCGGATTTATTGGGTTCCTGTTCGTCACATCACTCTGCGTGGGCACCTGGCTGTACTTTCACAGCGATTACGGTTGGTGGGACGCGTTTCGTATCGTGGCAGTGAACGTGACCTCGGTTGTCACGACCACCGGAGTTGCGGTTGGCGACTACACCTTGTGGGGCAGCTTCGCTGTCTTGCTCTTTTTCTACCTGACCTTTGTCGGTGGATGTTCAGGCTCAACGGCAGGTGGCCTTAAAATCTTCCGTTTCCAGGTTGCAGCCGCTCTCCTGGTCAGTAGCTTGAAGCAGTTGATCCATCCTCGAGCCGTGATACAGAAGAAGTACAACGGTCATCCGATCGACGAGGAAATCGTGCGCTCGCTTTTGACCTTCTCGTTCTTCTTCACGATCACTATTGCGGCCATCGCCTTGGGCCTGGCGCTCATTGGGCTTGATTGGACTACAGCGTTGAGCGGTGCCGCTACTGCGGTGTGTAACGTCGGGCCAGGGCTGGGCACGATCATTGGGCCCGCCGGTAATTTCTCAACATTACCTGATGCGGCCAAATGGCTACTGACCATTGGAATGCTTCTGGGAAGGCTGGAAATCCTGACGGTGCTGGTACTTGTCACTCCAGTTTTCTGGAAATATTGACCCACCTTGTCGAGGGCTGAGTCTAAAAAGTACATGGGGGGCGGCGAGTACTGCCATAGAAAGATCAGTAGTCGTTTGAGTTGCTGGTTCGGCCGATAACTGTCCGTCGCCGTTGACAACAGGCCTATTGCATCGGTAGCGCAACGCGTCTTCGTGAAATCCCGTCTCCGGCAGACTGGGCAGACCTGCTTGGCGCGACGGACGGGCGCTCACTATTCAGCGTCGACTGCCGACAACCTGATATGTAAATAACTAGCTTCAACGAGTACCGGTCATTTATGCCTAACGCTCTCCCCACCATCTCTTGTTCTTCAACCAATCGCTCAAGCGTGGCCCTGACTCGAACTTCGCTATTCAAGTTTGTGGGTCTTTTGGCGGGGGTTTTCTTATTTGCCTGCTATTCACTTGTTTATGTTGCGCAAAATCTAGATCGGACGGAGGAGCGTGACAGTGCGTTTTACACGAAGAAAGCCGTGGAATCGTTGGAAAAATCGCTGAGCTCGACCGTCAAGGATTACGCCTTTTGGGGCGATGCTTACAAGCACTTGCATACTCAGGTAGACGTGGACTGGGCGTACGTACGGCAAAATCTCGGGACGACACTTTATACAGAGTTTGGGTTTCGGGGAGTGTTTGTAGTCAACGATGTCAATCGTACCGTTTATTCCTTGGTCAAGGGTCAGAGGGTGTCAGTTGAAGTCGAACAATGGCTAGAACAGTCTGTTGATGCGATTCTCGATCAAGCACGTGAGGGAGCGGAAACCGAAACGCCGACGACTACGTTCATTAATGTGGGAGGGATACCTGCCCTCGTCGCTGCGGCTGCGATTACGCCCGGAACCGATCCAACGGTCATAGCGGATGATAGATCGGCGTCGGTGTTGATATTCGTTGAAATGTTGGACAGCGCCAAGCTCGCAACAATAGGCCGGGATTTCGGGGTAGATGGCCTGCACACGGCCGCTCCCGACGAAATCCCCTTGGTGTCTGCCTATCCCCTGGGCGAGGCCGGTACAGCAGGCGTCCTGCAATGGAGTCCGCACAAACCAGGGCTGCAATTATTGGCGCTGGGGTTGCCCTTGGTGGGACTCGCTGCGCTGCTGGTGTGCCTGATGACGTGGGTGATCTTGCGTCGTACGACGGCCGCTGCGCAGGCGCTTGACGCCAGCTATGCATCGCTGCAAAGCAGTCAGACCGACCTTGCCACCAGTGAGGCGCGCTTTCGTGATGTTGTTGAGGCCAGTTCGGATTGGGTATGGGAAATGGACGCCGGTTGGCGCTTCACCTATCTATCCGAGCGATTTGAAGATATCACGGGCTTTTCCAGGACTGCATGGATTGGTGCGGCGATGGATGATCTGCTGCGCACTGAATTAGGCACTTTATCTCAGTGGCTCAGTATTCCGAATCGTCGTCCGGATATCAGTGTTCAGTGCCGCTACGTGGATACAAATGGCCAAGAGCGAATCACCCGTCTTTCGGCGCGAGTCATGGCAGGAGGAGGATTCCGGGGGACAGCAACCGACGTCACGGAGGAAGTTGAAGCCCGTCGACGAATCGAATTCCTCTCACAACATGATGCCCTGACCGGCCTTCCCAACAGGACACGACTACAGGAGTTTCTTGATGGCAAACTCAAAGCGTTGCCGACACTAGAACAACCCTTGGTCATGCTCAGTCTGGACCTTGATCGATTCAAACCAGTGAATGATCTGTTAGGACATGCCGCAGGTGACCTGGTGCTTAACCAGGTGTCGAGCCGCTTGGCAGACTGTGTTCGCCACGGTGATCTTGTCGCTCGGATTGGGGGGGACGAGTTTGTACTGATACTCACCGATGTCAGTTCCCAGGAGGAAGTCGAGGCGCTTTGTCGCCGTTTGATCGAGTCCATCGAGCAGCCGATTCAAATCAATGAGCAAGAGGTATTTGTCAGTGCCAGTATTGGTATCGCGATGGCGCCAAATGACGCTTGCGAGGCGACTGAACTGCTACGTTATGCGGATATTGCGTTGTATGAAGCCAAGGCTGGAGGTCGTAATACCTGGCGTTTCTATGCGGGGGATATGAACGCCAGGATTATTGAGCGGCGTCGTCTGGAAAGTGATCTGCGCTTTGCGATAAAAAATGGAGAACTTCGACTCCACTTCCAACCGCGCTACCGTATCTCAGACGGGCAGATGGTCGGCGCTGAAGCGTTGATACGGTGGCAACATCCTGAGCGCGGGTTAATACCTCCCGATACGTTCATCCCCATCGCTGAAGAATCCGGCCTGATTCTTTCCTTGAGTGACTGGGTCATCGACACCGCCTGCCGTTGCGCCGCACGATGGCCGGAACATTTGTTTGTATCCGTCAACCTTTCACCTAGCGAATTCAAGCGAGGCAATTTGGTGGAGCGTGTGCAGAAAGCACTTCAAGACTCAGGAATCGCGCCTACCCGGGTAGAGTTGGAGATTACTGAAAACGTCATGCTCGAAGATGCCCCCGGCGCACTAGAGCTGATGCGTACATTGAAGCGCCTGGGCGTGCGCATATGCATGGACGACTTTGGCACGGGGTATTCTTCACTGAGTTATTTGCGCACGTTCCCCTTCGATGGCCTGAAGATAGACCGGAGCTTTCTAAACAAACTGGTCGAAAGTGATGATGAGTCCATCATCCAGGCGATTGTGGGTTTGGGCCGAGCGTTATCACTCACCGTTACGGCGGAAGGGATTGAAACTGCCGAACAGTTGGATTTGCTCAAAGCAGTGTCGTGCGATGAAGGCCAAGGTTTCTTTCTAAGTCGGCCACTTGATACTGACGCCTTTAACCTGTTGGTGAAGGCCAGAAAAAACACAGACGCCAAGAGCAAGGTTTAGTAAAAGGTAACAAATCCATTTAAAGCGTTTTTGGCGAATGACGTCATGAAGCAAAACAGAATGGCGCCTGATGCATTCGCCCTTTTCGGGAGGAAAAACGATGCGAAGGAGTATCGCAACGGGGGCGCTCTTGCTGGCTTTGGGCGGGTGCGCAACCTCACCCCTGCCGGTTTCTGAAGCCAGGCCAGTGCCGGCCGACAAGATGTACCCGTTCAAAAGCCATGGCACGAAAGCGCCTGGACGCCTGACTATTGTCCGTGATGACGGGTTTGTCGGTGCGGGATGTGACGCCATGTTCTACATCGATGGTCAGCGCGCAGCCAAGATAGGCCCCGGTCAAAAGGCATCTTTCGTTTTGCCTGCCGGTGAAGTGAATCTCGGTGCCGGGCTCGCCGAGTCTGGATTATGTGCGGGTGCCGCGATCAAAACGGTCGCGGCCAGGATCAAACCAGGCAAAGAAGTGATTTATCGAATCAATTGGGATACGCAAGCTTTCTACTTGGGCCCTTACGTTGAATACGGACGTTGAGCCCAGACGGTTCTGGTCTGTTTCGCACGCTGCACCACCTCGAGCAAGTGATCGCAAACACCAAAGCGTACGGATGGCTCACAACCCCGATCATGTTTTATTTCAGTTCCGTTCTTATTTCGGTTCCGGGTACGAAAAATTTGCCGGGATCATCGACCTTCTTCAGGTCAACCAAAGCCCGGCAAATGCAATGTGAGAATTGCTCCTGCAACGTTTCGGGGTCTGTCCATGCCATTTGCGATGCTGGCAAATGTTGTGCCTCGGTCGATTTATAGCAGACACAATTGTCTAGTCGGGTGACGCCATTATCATGTGTGCTCTGACAAGCAGTGGTCAGCAAAGAGATCGCGATAAGCATGACGATACGTTTCATTGGCTCCCCTCCGAGGCTGTTGTGAAGGGCTGACGCTCAAGATCGGGCTGGCTGTTGTAACGACGTGGTGACCGCTGAAGGCGGCGACACGGCATGGCCGCAAAACCCGGTCTGCTTAATAAGCCCGACAGTAGAAGGAAGCTTAGCTGTCATTTTACGTCGCTCCATTTACTGGCTGTTTTTAGCCGATCACCGTCATTAAAAGGCTCGTATTCAACACCCGTTTTCTGCCCCTCCCCACTCGGCTGTTTTGCAGAGAGAGGCAGCTTGGGCATAGACAACTGCCCGGTTTGATCTAGCCTTGAATGAGATCCCGCGGGAGAAAAACACCATGCCCCTTGCTCTCAGAAATCTATCTACCTTTGCGTTGGGTGCCTTCCTTTGCATAGCCGCGTGGGGTCAAGGGGTAGCAGACACCGATCAGCCACCGGCCATACTCCCACTGGAGTCTGAGGCAGGACCAAAACTCATTGCCTACCCGCCGCTCGCCGCGCCGCTGGCCCGCGGGGTTGTCATTATTCAGTATCGAACCGAGCACGCCCGGATCATGCCGGTATTTGGCAAAACGGCTGTCGAAGTATCACCACGGCTCGGCCACCTTCACGTGACCGTCGACGACTGGAAAGGTACTTGGGCGCACACCAGTGAAGACCCGATTATTTTGGTTGGGCTGACGCCGGGCGCTCACAAGGTTCTACTTGAAGTGGCTGATCCGAGTCATAAGATTTTGACCAGTACGGTGGTGAACTTTGTCGTTCCGCAAAAGAACCCAGCGGACGCTCCTCATGCTGAAGAAAGCCACGCAGTGAAACCATAACGGTTGTGCCATCAGCAGCCCTGGAACATCCATCAGCGGATTCGTCATGAGCGTCCGATGCCTGCTCTAACGTGCTAGAGCAGGCAGGCACACAACGAGTGACTGAAAAATCCTACTCAGCCAACACTAACCGGTGCCGATGGGATAAGCCCGACTGCAACGCAAATGCAACGATCACCGTAGAGGGTGCGGAAAAACTGCTCAGGCCACCGCCAACAAACATCAACGCAAGCCCCAAAGCGGTGGCACCAAACCACGCCGTCAAACCCACGGAATTGAACGCGGGCACCCGTTCGAGTGCCGCCATTTCATTGCGCCCGTAGTGTATCTGCGCCAACGCCACGCCGACCCAGGCCACCACGAAGATCCCCTGATAGGCCAACGCTTTGAGGAGGTAGGCAAACACGTCCGCGAGCATCAAGCCGTAGACGATCACCCCCACTACCAGTGCCCACATCAAGTACGAACCGCGCAGGCCAAAACGCCCGAAGAACGCCTGCATGTTCAGTGTCGCCAGGTAGTAATTGGCGGTGTTGATCCGGGTTTGCGTGGCCCAGACAAACAACAAGCCCCACAAGCCCATCAATTGCAGAATCGCCATCACCACAGAGACTTCGTTCAGCGCACCTTCGTGGGGAATACTGCTGACCAGATAGATGCCCGCCGCGCCATTGAGCAGGAAGGTCACCGCGTAGAACGGCATGCCGAAGTTCCAGCGCCCGTGATACTCGGCGTCTTCAGGCTTGCCGAAACGCGCGTAGTCGAAGGTGAACAGCATCAGCACCCAGACCCCCATGTAAGCGACAAAGCAGTCCCACCAGCCGAAGGCGCTGGGTGTTGCCGGGCCGAAATCCAGCCATTGCGGCTGGTAGCCATATCGACTGATCGAGAGCCCGACCGCCACCAGCAAACCGCCCAGATACACCGGCAACAACACGCCGTTGAGCTTGTCCAGCCAATGCTGCACGCTGCCCAGAATCATTGGCACGCTGTAGAGCACCACCGCCAATGCGGCCAGCGGATAAACCAGCTCCGGATACAGGTGATTGAGCGCCACGGCGATTACCGAGCCTTCGAATACCGCGTAGTAGATCGCCGTGGAAAAGAAGATCAACGTTGCCAGGCACGCCCCGGTACTGCCGAACAGCAACCGTGAAAACAACGCCACCGACAAGCCGCTGCGGATCGCAAAGCGGCTGAGCACGCTATTGACCAGCCCATAGCTGATCACCGACAGAACCATGCCGATCAGTGCGTTGCGGGCTCCATACGACAACGCCAGTGATGCGCCGACCACGATGTAAAACATCGCACTGCACACCGCCCACCAGGCCATGGTCAGGGACAATCGCCCCATGCGCGCTTCGGCTGGAACGGGTTGATTGGCCGGGTCTTGCCCGGTTTGACTCGATTGCGATAAAGCAGCCATATGCGTGAACTCCAAAACCAGTCAAAGGTTGAAGCGCGGGCAGCCGCCACCGCACCGAAGTGCGGCGTTGGCTTACCGTTTGGCATTACCCGCGCAATGCGGCGGGCAGAATCAGGAAGGGAACAGCTTGCTCAGGCAGCTGAGTTTTTTCTTATAGGAACGTCGCGCTTCCAGCGCCTCTTCGAGGGTCACCGCGACAAAGCGGGCCTTCTGGTTCGGTTGCATCTGGCCGATCAAGTCGAGGTCGGCGCTGATCACCGTGCCGATCATCGCGTAGCCTCCGCCGGACACGGCGTCGCGATGCAACACGATCGGTTCGAGCCCGGCCGGGACCTGGATCGAGCCAATGGGGTAGCAACTGTCGACGATGTTCGACGGATCAGAACCGGCGCCGAACGGCTGCTCGCGGGGCTCAAAGCTCAGCGCGCTGCCGCCCTTGAAGCGGTAGCCGATGCGGTCTGCTTCCGAGCCCACCGTCCAGGGTTCGGCAAAGAAACTATGCGCGGCGGATTCGCTCAAGCGGTGGTAGTAAAGCCCCGGCACCACCCGCAGAGTGATTTCGCCCCCCAAGGACTGGCGCAACGCCATGGGCAAACTGGCCCCGGCGCGGCTCTTTCCGCTGGCGATACCGACGGGCAATTCATCACCCGCCACCAGCCTGCGCCCCTGAAAACCACCGAGCGCACCCAGCGCATAAGTGGAACGACTGCCGAGCACGATCGGCACATCGATGCCGCCGGCCACCGCCACGTAAGCGCGGGCGCCAGCTTTGGGAAAGTCAAAGCGCAGCACTTGCCCGGCCTTCACCGCAAACGCCGTGTCGTGGTGCATTTCCACGCCATCGACCCGTGGGGTCATGTGCGCGCCGGACACAGCCACCAGCGCGTCTTGTTGAAACTCCAGCTCCGGCCCCAGCAACGTGCATTCCAGTGCTGCCGCCCCCGCCGGGTTACCGACCAGTTGATTGGCCGCACTCAAGGCGTACGGATCAAGCGCGCCGGAGGGCGGAATGCCCAAGTGGTAATACCCTTCGCGTCCCAGGTCCTGTACCGACGTGGCGAGACCGGGTTTGAGTACCTTGATCATGCCAACACCTCCTGCAGCGACTTGGGATAGCCAACGGGATCGGCCAGAAACGCATCCAGCGAAAACTCCACCGGCCGGATCCGCAGATCGAAGCAACCGGCTTCCACTTCGGCCACCGCGTGGTCATACGCCTCACGGTCCATCGGTTTGAACTGCACGATGTCACCGGGGCGGAAAAACACCATGTGCTCTTTCAGGTACGCCAGGTTCTGCTGTGGGTCGTAGATCGGTGCCGGCGTGACGCCAAACATCTGATATCCACCGGCACCGCGCACCGAGTAGATGCAGCCAAAGCAACCGCCATGACCCAAGGTCAGTTTTGGCGTGTCGGTACGCGGGCGCAGGTATTTGGGCACCTGCAACTGCCGCTCGCGCTCGACCATCTGGAACATGAACGGCAGCCCGGCGACGAAGCCGACCATCGAGACAAACCACGGCGCACCACTGTGGGCGGCGATAAACGCCTCGACGTCCGCCAGGCCGTTGATCCGTGCGGCGTATTCCAGGTCCGTGGCGCTCGGGTCCTGATGCCGGTCGCGAAAGCGCATCAGGGTTTCGTGGGTCCAGGGGTCGTTGTACAGCACCGGAATCTCGATGATCCGCGTCTGCAACGTGCGTTGGGCGACGGCCCCGACTTCGGCGATCTTTACCGCTTCGAGCAAGGTATGAGGGGCGATGCGATCCGGGTCAAAACGGATCTGGAATGACGCGTTGGCCAGGCAGATATCGAGCACGCCATCCAGTGCCAGCCGTTCCACCGCGCGAGTGACGGCCAGGCCCTTGAAGAACGCGTCCAGGGACATGCTGTCGCTGACTTCGGCGAACAGGTGCTCATCGGCGCCAAAGCTGTAGCGGATGGGAGTGCTCATACTTCACCTCCGAAACGGCGCTCGGCCAGCCAGGTTTCCAGGGTGCCGGTGTGAAAGTCGGCGCTGTGCAGCCACGGTTGCTCCAGCAGCACGCCGTGCAGGGACAAGGTGCTGGCCATGCCAGTGAGCGTGGTTCGCCTTACCGCAACCCGCGCACGGGCCAGGGCTTCGGCGCGATCAGCGCCATGCACGATCAGCTTGGCCAGCAGCGAGTCATAGTACGGCGGCACACGGTAGCCTTGATACAGATGAGTATCGACGCGAATGCCCTCACCCTGCGGCCAGATCAGTTCCTCGACCAGCCCCGGGCTGGGAAAGAAATCCCGCGCCGGGTCTTCAGCGTTCAGGCGCATTTGCAGGGCGGCGCCGTTGAGCTGGATATCACTTTGCTGGAAGCCCAGCGGTTCACCCCCGGCAATGCGCAACATGGCCTGGACCAGATCGATGCCGGTGATTAATTCGCTGACCGGGTGCTCAACCTGAATCCGCGTATTCATCTCGATAAAGAAAAACTCGCCGGTGCCGTCGTCATACAGATACTCCAGCGTCCCGGCGCCCTTGTAGCCGAGGGATTCGGTCAGGCGCACGGCGCTGGCGCAGAGGGTTTCCCGTTGCTGCTGACTGAGGGCCGGTGACGGCGCTTCTTCAAAGATTTTCTGCCTGCGACGTTGCAGGGAACATTCCCGCTCAAACAAATGCACGGCGTGCTGACCGTCGCCCAAGACCTGCACTTCAATGTGCCGGGCCTTGCTGATAAACCGCTCCAGGTAAACCGCGCCATTGCCAAACGCGGCCTGGGCTTCACGCTGTGAGCGGGGAAACTCTTCTGTCAGTTGCTGGGCGTTTTCCGCCAGGCGAATGCCGCGCCCGCCCCCACCGGCCGAAGCTTTGATCAACAGAGGGAAGCCCACGGCTTCGGCGGCCTTAAGCGCCGATTCGACGTCGAACAATTCACCGGGGGAACCCGGCACCACCGGCACGCCAGCGGCTTGCGCAGTGCGTCGGGCCTCGGCTTTGTCGCCCATGCGCCCGATCGTGTCCGGGCTCGGGCCGACGAAAATGGCGCCGGCGGCAAGGACCGCTTCGGCAAAATCGGCGTTCTCCGAGAGAAAACCATAACCGGGGTGTACTGCATTGGCGCCGGTGGTTTTCAAGGCACCGAGCAACGCTTCGACGTTCAGGTAACTTTTATCCGCACGGGCCGGGCCAAGGACGTGGACTTCATCGGCCATGCGCGCGGCCTGGGAATCGACGTCTGCCTCGCTGCATGCCGCAACGGTGGGGATCCCCAACGCTTTGGCGGCGTGGATAATCCGCACGGCGATCTCGCCACGGTTGGCAATCAATAATTTACGAATACCTTGAGTCATGATCGCGCCCTCACTCATCGTCGAGTGTTGCGACGACCTGACCCGGTTCCACCGGATCGCCGTCTTCTACCAGGAATGCGCTGAGGCGACCGGCCTTTCCGGCGGTCAGTTCGGAAAACTGCTTCATGACCTCGATCAGGCCAATCACCGTGTCGGCACTGACCTGCGCGCCCACCTCGACGAAGTTCGCCGATTCAGGAGTCGCTTTGCGGTAGAAGGTCCCGGGCAACGGGGTGATTACAGTGTGTTCGGCCATGTCTGTTCCTCTTGGAATAGTTGTAGAAAGGCAGGCAAAAATGAATCGGTGTGCAAACCCTGGCATCTGTGTGCCAGGTGTCTCGTCCTGATTTAGCGCGGTGCACGAACCTCGATCCCGGCGCTGTCGAGGGCACTGCGCGTGGCTTCGACCAACGCCAGGGCGCCAGGGGTGTCGCTGTGTAAACAGATCGAATCGAATTCGATCGCCAGGTCTTCACCCTCGACCGTGCGCACCACGCCTTGCTGACAGGCACGCAGTACTCGCGCGGCCACCTGCGCCGGATCGTAGGCTCGTACGTT
Organism: Pseudomonas sp. FSL W5-0299; assembly: GCF_005930655.1. NCBI lineage: Bacteria > Pseudomonadati > Pseudomonadota > Gammaproteobacteria > Pseudomonadales > Pseudomonadaceae > Pseudomonas > Pseudomonas sp. FSL W5-0299. The sequence continues at coordinate 2,176 of NZ_RXHX01000034.1, read as the reverse complement.
GCGGGTGAAGACGATGGAGCCCGTGAGGTCGTATTCGCGGTCGGCATAGAATTCGCGGATTACCGGTTGGCCAAGCTCCTTGGCGACCCGCCAGATCACCGAGTCGGGCATGCAATACAGCAGCAACTCAGGCTCCAGGCGCTGAAGGTTTTCCACCAGCAGACGGGCGGCCTGTTCGTCCCGGGCCAGGTGCATGTAGAGCGCGCCATGGGGCTTGATGTGTTGCAGGGCTACGCCTTGAACCCGGGCGAGTTCACGCAGGGCGCCCAACTGGTAGAGCATGTCGTCGACCAGCTCCTGGGCCGGTGCATTGATGTGCCGGCGGCCAAATCCAACCAGGTCGCGGAACCCCGGGTGCGCGCCGATGGCCACGCCCAGGCGCTTGGCCTGCTCGATGGTGCGGCGCATGGTGCCGGGGTCGCCGGCATGAAAACCGGTGGCGATATTGGCTGAACTGATGAAGCCCATCAGTTCGTTGTCGACGCCATCGCCGATGGTCCATGGGCCGAAGCCTTCGCCCATGTCCGAATTGAAATCTACTGCTTGCATGACGCTTGCTCCTGACACTTGTGACTTCATGCAGGCCAAGTTAGATTCCTCCGTACCCCTTGGGAAGATCTATTAACAGATAGGGTATCTTCTGAAAAACAGATACCTCGTCATCCGGAGTGCCCATGTCACTGACCCTGCGCCAGGTCCGCTATTTCGTCGCCACCGCCGAGATCGGGCAAATTTCCCAGGCCGCGATTCATTTGAATATTTCCCAGTCGGCGGTGACCACGGCGATCAAGGAACTGGAGGGTATGCTGGGTGCGCTGTTGTTCCAGCGCTCGGCCCAGGGCATGAGCCTGACCGATGCCGGGCGGCACTTTCTGAATCGCGCGTATGTGATTTTGCGCAGTGTCGATGATGCGATGAACAGTCCGTTGCCGGACATTCGCGCCAGTGGCCTGCTGCGTCTGGCAGCGAGTTACACGGTGATCGGCTACTTTCTGCCGCACCACCTGCAACGCCTGGAACACTGGCATCCTGACGTGGCCATCGAAGTCCACGAACAGGAACGGACGGCCATCGAAGAAGGCTTGCTGGAAGGTCGATTCGACATGGCCGTGGTGCTCACCGCGAACCTCACTCACCCGGACATCGTCTCGGAAATCCTCTTCAACTCCGAACGACGGCTTTGGCTGCCCAGCCACCATCCACTGTGCGAACGTTCGGCGGTCAGCCTCGCCGACGTGGCGAAAGAACCCTACATCCTGCTGACCGTCGACGAAGCCGAACAAAGCGCCATGCGCTACTGGGAACACGCGCACCAACAGCCGAACGTGCGGGTGCGCACCAGTTCAGTGGAAGCGGTGCGCAGCATGGTCGCCAATGGCAGCGGCGTGGCGATCCTTTCGGACCTGGTGCACCGCCCTTGGTCACTGGAAGGAAAACGCATCGAGACCCTCACCGTCACCGATAAAGTGACGCCCATGAGCGTTGGTCTGGCGTGGCATCGCGAGCGCGAATTCAGCCCGGCCATGCAGGCGTTTCGTAATTACTTCCACGATGCGTTTTTGGCGCCGCAACAACTGTCTGCGCGACGCTGAAGTCGAGCAAAGTTGCGAAGCATGCAGCCGTAGGGTTCGACTTGCAGCGCATCACCCACGACTTCGAGCGAATCAGGATTTTTCGAGTTCGCCATGAGGCCAAACAGCAGGATATCGTCCATGGCAAACGCCACGGCACGATCATTTTCAACCAGCGCCATGGAGTCGTCATAGTCTTTGCCCAAGACGACCTGTACGTCTAGATTGTTGTCGGCACTGTATTGGCGAAGGACCTTCTCGTTCGTGCTGCCGACGGTACTGGCGACAGTCTTCTTTGCGAGATCGGCGTAGTTCTTTATGCCGGAGGTCTTCTTGGTCAACAGGCGCGTGCCTCTGTAGAAATGGCTAATTGCAAAAGCCACATCCTTGCCACGCGCAGCGTTGTTGGTGGTGGATCCGCACTCCAGATCGTATGTGCCATTGACCAGCAACGGAATGCGGGTTTGCGCGGACGGCACGGGCGTGAGGCGCATCCATTGCTGCCATCGATAGTCACCATCAACTCAATGAAGTTCTCTTAAAAACTCCGGGGCGTAACATCGCCTCCATACCAAACAACTACACCCCGGAGCACACCATCATGA